>JANNMP010000366.1:0-14330 GCA_031398015.1 Burkholderiaceae bacterium | reverse complement strand
CGCACGGACATCCCCACTGGCCGCACGCCGGCATGGCGCAGGTCGGCGACGATGTCGCCGTAGGTCTGGCGCATGGCATGTGCCAGCGAGCGGCCGATTTCGGTGCCCAGCACCTTGCGCACCTCGGGCCGGTCGGCAATGGCCTCGATCGCGCGGATCATGGCCTGGCCCACCACCTCGGCGCGCAGCGGGTTGCGGTCATGGTCGGCCGCGCCCAGGTTCAGCAGCGTGCCCATGTAGGCATCGAGTTCGCGGATTTCCCACTCGCAGGCGTGTGAAATTTCCAACGCAAAGCGGTCGGCCGAAATGTAGATTTCGACCTCGTGGTCGTCCACCAGGGTCAATGACTCCCAGCTCGCCACCAGCGAATCGGGTGTCACCGCCGGCCCGGGCGTCAGCACCAGGGTGCCGGCCTGGCGCGCCACATCGGTGTCCAGCGCCTCGTTGAAGGTCAGCGCAAAGATTGCCAGCTTGCGGTTCAGCTCGTACTGGGCGCCGAGCAGGGCATCACGCTGCAGCACGCTGCTGGTGGCCAGCGCCGCCAGCCCCAGGCTGTCGACAGTGTGTTCAGCAGCCGACCGGGCAGCCATGCGCACACGCTGGACGGCGCATTCCAGGTTGGCAGGCAAGCGGGGTGGCAGGGTCTGGTCCATGGGGGTGCGGGCTGCGTGTGGCCGCTGGACACGCCGGGCTGGCGTGCCAGTCGGCCACGGTGGGCCTTTTCACCCCTGGGATATCGGCCGCAGCGCCGCTGACTTGACCCCCGCTGCGGCCTGCGGGCTCAGCGCCGCAATGCGTCGCGGATCTCGCGCAACAGCACCACGTCCTCGGGTGGTGCGGCGGGCGCTGGCGCCGGCTCATTCTTCTTCAGCTTGTTGATCTGCTTGATCATCATGAAGATCACGAATGCCAGGATGATGAAGTTGATCGCCACCGTGAGGAAGCTGCCATAGGCAAACACATTGCCCACCTTCTGGGCCTCTGCCAACGCCGCCCCTGGCGGCACGGTGCCCGACAGCACCAGGTACTTGTTGGAGAAATCGATCTGGCCACCGGTGAGCAGGTTGACCAACGGCATGATCAAGTCCTTGACCATCGAATCGACGATCTTGCCGAAAGCACCGCCGATGATCACGCCGACGGCCAGATCCATCACGTTGCCCTTCAGGGCAAACTCTTTGAACTCGCTGGCAAAACTCATGGGTACTCCTTGTTGGTTGCCGAACTGCTGAAAACGGGCAGCCCTCGACTGCCCGGCGGCAGTATCGGTGTCGCAGCATTGAAGTCAATCGCACCCCACCCTGGAGGGGCGCCGTCCGGGCGTCGGCTAGAATCACGGGTTGACCCTGAGACCATTTGCAGCCCCTTCCCGTGCCTGGCACAACGGCATAGACCGGGGCCCACCAAAGAGCGACCAAGAGGATTCCCATGAGTGACATCCCCACTGACAGCAGCGTTGACCAAGGCCGGCGCACCTGGGTGGCGATCACCGCCACTGCCGGCGCCCTGGGCGGCGCGGCATTGGCTGTGCCGTTTGTCAGCACCTTTGCGCCGTCTGAGCGTGCCAAGGCCGCCGGCGCTGCAGTCGAGGCTGACATCAGCGCCCTCAAGCCCGGTGAAATGATGACGGTCGAGTGGCGCGGCAAGCCGGTGTGGATCGTGCGCCGCACGCCCGAGCAAGTGGCGGCGCTGGCCAAGCTGGACCCGCAGCTGGCTGACCCAGAGAGCAAGCGCAACCCCGCTGAACTGACGCCGGCCTATGCCCGCAACACGGCACGCTCGATCAAGCCCGAGCTGCTGGTGGCCGTGGGCATCTGTTCGCACCTGGGCTGTTCACCGTCGACGAAGTTCACCACCGGCGCGCAGCCATCGTTGCCCGACGACTGGCAGGGCGGTTTTCTCTGCCCCTGCCACGGCTCCACTTTCGACATGGCTGGCCGGGTCTTCAAGAACAAGCCCGCGCCTGACAACCTGGAAGTGCCGCCGCACATGTACTTGTCCGACACGCGCCTGATCATCGGCGAGGACAAGAAGGCCTGAGCACGGTGTGACAGCAACAACGCAGCATTGAGGTCAACAAGACATGGCAGATTTCAAGACCGCACCAGCCGGCGCGCCGCTGGGCGTCAAGCTGATGACCTGGGTGGACAACCGGTTCCCGGCCACGCAGTTGTACAAGGAGCATTTGTCCGAGTACTACGCGCCGAAGAACTTCAACATGTGGTATTTCTTCGGCTCACTGGCGCTGTTGGTGCTGGTGATCCAGATCGTCACCGGCATTTTCCTGGTGATGCACTACAAGCCCGACGCGGCGCTGGCTTTTGCCTCGGTCGAATACATCATGCGCGACGTGCCCTGGGGCTGGCTGATCCGCTACATGCATTCGACCGGCGCGTCAATGTTCTTTGTGGTGGTGTACCTGCACATGTGGCGCGGCATGATGTACGGCAGCTACCGCAAGCCGCGTGAGCTGGTGTGGGTGTTCGGCTGCGCCATCTTCCTGGCGCTGATGGCCGAGGCCTTCATGGGCTACCTGCTGCCCTGGGGCCAGATGAGTTACTGGGGCGCACAGGTGATCGTCAACCTGTTTGCCGCCGTGCCCTTCATCGGCCCTGACCTGGCGCTGCTGATTCGCGGTGACTACGTGGTGGGCGATGCGACGCTGAACCGCTTTTTCAGCTTCCATGTGATCGCCGTGCCGCTGGTGCTGCTGGGCCTGGTGGTGGCGCACATCATCGCGCTGCATGAGGTGGGCTCGAACAACCCCGACGGGGTCGAGATCAAGGCCAAGAAAGACGCCTCGGGCAAGCCGCTGGACGGCATCCCCTTTCACCCTTACTACACGGTGCACGACATCTTTGGCGTCGGCATGTTCCTGATGGTGTTCTCGGCCATCATCTTCTTCGGGCCTGAGCTGGGCGGCTACTTCCTGGAATACAACAACTTCATCCCGGCCGACCCGCTGAAGACCCCTGCCCACATCGCGCCGGTGTGGTACTTCACGCCGTATTACTCGATGCTGCGCGCGACCACCGACCCGATGGTCAACGTGCTGTGCGGCATCATCGCCATCGCGGGTGTGGTGGCGCTGCTGGCGGTCAAGGGCAAGGCCCGCATCGCCATCGCCGTGGGCGCCATCATCGCGATTGCCCTGCTCAAGACCTTCGACGCCAAGTTCTGGGGCGTGGTGGTGATGGGCGGCGCGGTCATCATCCTGTTCTTCCTGCCCTGGCTGGACAACTCACCGGCCAAGTCGATCCGCTACCGGCCCACCTGGCACAAGGTGCTGTACGGCATCTTCGTGGTGTTCTTTGCAGTGCTGGGCTACCTGGGCATCCAGCCGCCGTCGGACCTGGGCACGCTGGTGGCGCAGGTGGGCACGCTGTTCTACTTCGGTTTCTTTTTGTTGATGCCTTGGTGGAGCACGATCGGTACCTTCAAGCCCGTGCCCGACCGCGTGGTCTTTGCGGCGCACTGAGGCCGGAGCAAATCGACATGACAAGACTCATAACAACTGTGCTGGCGTTGTTCGCCCTGTGTTCCGGGGCGTTGGCTGCTGGCGGCGGCCACACCTGGGACAAGTTCCCCAAAGAGCGTGTGACCAACATGGCGGCGCTGCAGCATGGCGCCAAGCTGTTCGTCAACCATTGCCTGAACTGCCATGCGGCAGCGTTCATGCGCTACAACCGGTTGACCGACATCGGCTTGTCGGACGAGCAGATCAAGAACAACCTGCTGTTCGCCGGTGACAAGGTTGGTGAACTGATGACGGTGTCACTCAGCGCCAAGGACGCCAAGGAGTGGTTCGGTGCCCAGCCGCCTGACCTGAGCGTGATCGCCCGCTCGCGGGCAGCCGCCGGTCAGGGCAGCGGTGCTGACTACCTGTACACCTACATGCGCACCTTCTACCGCGATGAGTCCCGGCCCACCGGCTGGAACAATCTGGTCTACCCGGCAGTGGCCATGCCGCATGTGCTGTGGGAGATGCAGGGCGAGCAGCGCGCGGTGTTTGCCGACGAGAAAGACCCGCATGACCCGGCCAAGACAGTGCATGTCTTCAAGGGCTTCGAGCAGACCAAGCCTGGTGCCATGAGCCGAGCCGACTATGACGTGGCGATGGCCGACCTGGTGGCCTACCTGCAATGGATGGGCGAGCCGGCGCAGAACCAGCGCGTGCGCATGGGTGTCTGGGTGCTGATTTTCCTGGCCATCTTCACCGTCATCGCCTGGCGCTTGAATGCGTCGTACTGGAAAGACATCAAGTAAGACTGTCCATCGGGCCGGGCTGCCAAGCCCCAAGCCTGGCGCGCAGCGGCTGGCCTTCGGGCGCCCTGCGCGCATTGCTTTTTTGAGCCAACGTTTTCACTGGGACCCGCTGCCATGATGGTGCTTTACTCCGGAACCACCTGCCCCTATTCGCACCGCTGCCGCTTCGTGCTGTTCGAGAAAGGCATGGACTTCGAGATCCGCGACGTCGATCTCTTCGCCAAGCCCGAAGACATTGCGTTGATGAACCCGTACAACGAAGTGCCCATCCTGGTGGAGCGCGATCTCATCCTGTACGAGTCGCACATCATCAATGAGTACATCGACGAACGTTTCCCACACCCGCAGCTGATGCCTGGTGACCCGGTGGCACGCGCCCGGGTGCGCCTGTTCCTGTTCAATTTCGAGAAAGAGCTGTTTGCCCACGTCAACCTGCTTGAGGGCCGCAGTGGCACCAAGGCCAATGACAAGCAGCTGGAGAAGGCGCGCAGCCAGATCCGCGAACGCCTCACCCAGCTGGCGCCGATCTTCCTGAAGAACAAGTACATGCTGGGTGACGACTTCAGCATGCTCGACGTGGCAATTGCACCGCTGCTGTGGCGGCTGGACTATTACGGCATCGACCTGTCGAAGAACGCCGCGCCGCTGCTGAAGTACGCCGAGCGCATCTTCTCGCGCCCGGCCTACATCGAGGCGCTGACGCCGTCCGAGAAAGTGATGCGCAAGTAAGCCGAGCCCGCGCATGACAAAACCGCCTTCACCGGACGAGCAGGGCAGCTCCACACGGCCTTACCTGATCCGCGCCTTGCACGACTGGTGCACCGACAACGGCTTCACGCCGTATCTGGCGGTGTACGTGTCGGCCGGCGTGCAGGTGCCGATGGAGTATGTGAAGAACAACGAGATCGTGCTCAATGTCGGCTTCGAGGCCACCAGCGGCCTGCAGCTCGGCAATGAGTTCATCGAGTTCAAGGCCCGCTTCGGCGGCGTCTCGCGCGAGATCGTTGTGCCGGTTGACCATGTGGTGGCCATCTACGCCCGCGAGAACGGCCAGGGCATGGCCTTCCCGGTGCCGGCCGAGCCGTCGGCAACCGGCGCACCGGCATCGGCGGTCGAACCCGGCCGTTTGGGCGGCTTGCGGCTGGCGCGGTCTGCGGGCGACCAGGATGACGAGGCCACGCCGGTGGCTGCCTTGCCTCTGTCTGTGCCTGTGTCTGCCGACGATCCCCAGTCTGACCCACCCGCACCTGGTGGCGGTGGCCGCCCGACGCTGAAGCGGGTGAAGTAGCAAACAACGGCCCGCTGCCGGTTTGCCTAAAATCGACTGAAATTGTGCCGGCTTAGCTCAGTTGGTAGAGCAACCGCCTTGTAAGCGGTAGGTCATCCGTTCGATTCGGATAGCCGGCACCAGGCGCCGGGTTCAACCAGCGCCCAGCAGCTTCACCCGCAGCGGTGGGCCGTCAATGCCAAGCGACTGCAGATGCGCTTGCAGCGCCGGCAGCATTTGCCGCAATTTGGCCGCCACCGCGTTGTTGCTGGCCAGCAAGCTCCAGCCCGCCTCGTCGATCGGCCCTGCGCGCACCGAGCCTTGCATGGCCGCCGGCAGCAGCGGGGCGATCATGGCCAGGCGCTGCTGAGACTGTTGCACACGACGCGACAACTGGGCCAGCGCGTCGCTGCCAGCCAGGGCCTCATCGATGCTCAGCGTCTGGCTGGGCAGCCGCGCCGTGCCAGGGAGTTGGGTGGATGCAGCCATCTGCCGAGAATACCCCGATGGTAGACTTGCGGGTTACGCCCGGCGGGGGCTTGCCATGCACTGCTTGCAGCCACTGCCGCCCCGCTTGCAGGCTGTCTGCATGGCCCCACCTGGATGGCCAAACTGCACTGATCCGCTGGCTTGCCGGCAGCCCTGCCCCAGAACCCAAGCCTGGGTGATTTTGTGCGTGGTCACGCGCGCCAGCCAAAGGCGCCGCGCCCGCCAAGGCACCTGGTGCACACCTCCGCTGACACCGCATGTTGCCCAAGCTCCTCACCTCGATATTCGGCAGTCGCAACGAGCGCCTGCTCAAGCAGAACCGGCGTGTGGTCGACAAGATCACGGCGCTGGAGTCGCAGTTCGAGGCCCTGGACGACGCCGCCTTGCGCGCCAAGACCGATGACTTCCGCCAGCGTGTGGCGCAAGGCGCAACGCTTGACGACATGTTGCCCGAGGCCTTTGCGGTGGTGCGCGAGGCCGGCAAACGCAGCCTGAAGATGCGCCACTTCGACGTGCAGCTGATCGGCGGCATGACACTGCACAGCGGCAAGATCGCCGAGATGGGCACTGGAGAGGGCAAGACCTTGATGGCCACGCTGCCGGTGTATCTGAACGCCTTGTCGGGCAAGGGTGTGCACCTGGTCACGGTCAACGACTACCTGGCCCGGCGTGACGCCGAATGGATGGGCCGGCTCTACAGCTTTCTGGGCCTGAGCGTGGGCGTCAACGTGCCCGGCATGTCGCGCGAAGAGAAGCAGGCGGCCTATGCCGCCGACGTGACCTACGGCACCAACAACGAGTTCGGCTTCGACTACCTGCGCGACAACATGGTCTACGAGCTGGCCGACCGGGTGCAGCGCGGGCTGAATTTCGCCAACGTCGCCGAGGAGGACACGATCCTGATCGACGAGGCGCGCACGCCGCTGATCATCAGTGGCCAGGCCGAAGACCACCCCGAGATGTAT
This sequence comes from Burkholderiaceae bacterium, assembly GCA_031398015.1. Lineage (GTDB taxonomy): Bacteria > Pseudomonadota > Gammaproteobacteria > Burkholderiales > Burkholderiaceae_C > Pseudaquabacterium. The sequence continues at coordinate 7,343 of JANNMP010000366.1, read as the reverse complement.
GTGCGCATCAAGGGCGTCATCCCGGGGCTGAAGAAGCAGATCGGCGAAGCCGACCTGCGCACCGGTGAAGGTGTGATCGAGCCGGGTGACTTCACGGTCGACGAGAAAACCCACCAGGTCTTCCTGACCGAAGACGGCCATGAAAACGCCGAGCGACTGCTGACCGAGGCCGGCCTGCTGGTCGAGGGCGCCAGCCTGTACGACGCGGCCAACATCTCGCTGATGCACCATGTCTATGCGGCGCTGCGGGCCAACCATCTGTACCACCGCGACCAGCACTATGTGAACCAGGGCGGCGAGATCGTCATCGTCGACGAGTTCACCGGCCGGCTGATGACCGGCCGGCGCTGGAGCGACGGCCTGCACCAGGCGGTGGAGGCCAAGGAAGGTGTGCAGATCCAGAGCGAGAACCAGACCCTGGCCTCGATCACCTTCCAGAACTACTTCCGCATGTACGCCAAGCTGGGCGGCATGACGGGCACCGCCGACACCGAGGCTTATGAGTTCCAGGAGATCTACGGCCTGGAGACGGTGGTCATCCCGCCCAACCGGCCCACCGCCCGCAAGGACGAGCTCGACCTGATCTACAAGACCGGCCGCGAAAAGTACAACGCGGTGCTCGAAGACATCCGCAATTGCCACCAGCAGGGCCAGCCGGTGCTGGTGGGCACCACGTCGATCGAGAACAGCGAGTTGATCTCTGGCCTGCTGAACGAGGCCAAGCTGCCGCATGCGGTGCTCAATGCCAAGCAGCACGCCAAAGAGGCCGAGATCGTGGCCCAGGCTGGCCGGCCGGGCGTGATCACCATTGCCACCAACATGGCCGGCCGCGGCACCGACATCGTGCTGGGCGGCAATGTGGAGAAGCAGATCCAGCTGCTGGAAGCCGACGCTGCCGTGGCCGACGCCGACCGCAGCCGCCGCATCCAGACGCTGAAGGACGAATGGCAGGGCCTGCATGACCAGGTGAAGGCGGCGGGCGGCCTGCGCATCATTGCCACCGAGCGCCATGAAAGCCGGCGCATCGACAACCAGCTGCGTGGCCGCGCCGGCCGCCAGGGTGACCCGGGCCAGAGCCGCTTCTATCTGAGCCTGGAAGACCCGCTGATGCGCATCTTCGCCGGTGACCGGGTGCGCGCCATCATGGACAAGCTGAAGATGCCCGAGGGCGAGGCCATCGAGGCCGGCATCGTCAGCCGCAGCATCGAAGGCGCGCAGCGCAAGGTGGAGGCGCGCAACTTCGACATCCGCAAACAGTTGCTGGAGTACGACGACGTCAGCAACGACCAGCGCAAGGTGATCTACCAGCAGCGCAACGAGATCCTCGAATCCAGCTCGGTGCTGGCCCAGGTGACCAACCTGCGCAAAAGCGCCATGACCGACGTGGTGCGCACCTGGGTGCCGGCCGAAAGCGTTGAAGAACAATGGGACCTGCCGGCGCTGGAGAAAGCCCTGGCCGACGAGTGGCAGGTGCCGGTGGCCCTGGCCACCGAGGTGGAACAAAGCGACACCATCACCGACGACGACCTGGTGACCAAGGTGGTGTCAGCAGCCGATGCGGTGTTTGAGAGCAAGCTGGCCGTGGTCGGCCTGGAGCAGTTCAACCCGTTCATGCGCATGGTGCTGCTGCAGTCGATCGACAGCCATTGGCGTGAGCACCTGGCCGCGCTGGACTACCTGCGCAAGGGCATCCACCTGCGGGGCTATGCCCAGAAGAACCCGAAGCAGGAATACAAGCGCGAGGCGTTTGAGCTGTTCAGCCAGCTGCTGGACGTGGTGAAGATGGAAGTCACCCGCTTGTTGCTGACGGTGCGCATCCAGAGCCAGGAGCAGGTGGCCCAGGCCGCGCAAGCGCTGGAGGCGCAGGCCAGCCAGGTGGGCAATGTCACCTACACCCACCCCAATGAAGACGGCAGCGTCAGCCAGGACACCGATGTGCCGCCGGCAACCGCCGGTCTGCGCCGGGCGGGCCGCAATGACCCATGCCCCTGTGGCAGCGGCAAGAAGTACAAAAGCTGCCACGGCAAGCTGGCGTGATCGCTGGCGCTGGCGCTGACATGCCAGCGTCGGCGGTTACAACTTGATCCTCAAGTTTCTGCAGCCGCCGCTGGCGTGGTCGTGGTTCTGCGTTAACGTCAGTTCAGACCCGCTCTCGTACAGCAACTGACACCCCTCAGTCAAGGGGTGGACTTACCCGAGGTGACGCCTAGACTGTGATGAAAGTAGCAGTGGTACGCGCGGCGGACGGCTTGTTGCGCAAAGATCACCTCGACGAGTTGGCGTGAATCTTGCGATCAATACCGTCATGCTCAGGTTCCAAATTTTTCAACTCTTCAAGGGAATGTGATGAAACTGAAAATGGCACTGGTTGCAGCTGCCGCCCTTGCATCAAGCAGCAGCTTTGCGATCACCAGCAGCACCTTTGGTGGGCAACATGACACCTTTGAAACCGCTTCAGGCACGTACTTCGCGCCGACGGATTTTGTCGATGTGTTTTCGTTCACCCTGGCCGATGCGGCCAACATGGTGTCCAGCATCACATCGGCAACCCGTGTGACGTTTGGCGAGTACTCGCTGTTCAGCGTCGGCGCTGACACCATTGCCGGCAACGCTGACGACGCGAAGCTGGGTGGCTTCTGGGCCCTGGGGTCAGCCGCCATGCCCAGTGTGGCCTTGGGTGCGGGCGCGTATTACTACAAGGTGTCGGGCAAGATTGCCACCAACGGCACCTACAGCCTGGGCTCGGCGCTGACGCCCGTGCCTGAACCTGAAACCTACGCCATGATGCTGGCTGGCTTGGTGGCAGTTGGCTTCCTGGCAAGGCGCCGCCGCAACGGTTGACAGCCGGGGCCTGGGCCCTGACGGTGATGGCAAAAGCGGCTTCGGCCGCTTTTCTGTTTTCTGGGCAGCGTGAGCCCGGCTTCTACAATCCCGCCAGTTTTTTTGCCACTCGGAGCCCTTGCATGCCGGTCAATCTGTTGCCGCTGGACCCTGCCCAATTGCTGGCCGTGCCTGGTGTGCGCCTGGGTGTGGCCAAGGCGGGCATCCGCAAACCCAACCGGCCAGACTTGGTGGTGTTGGCACTGGACGACGGCGCTGCCACGGCCGGTGTCTTCACCCGCAACCGGTTCTGCGCTGCACCGGTGCAGGTGTGCCAGCAACACCTGGCCGCAGGGCAGGGCATCCGCGCGCTGGTGATCAACACCGGCAATGCCAATGCCGGCACGGGCGCCGATGGTCTGGCGCGCGCGCGCCAGACCTGTGCCGCACTGGCTGGGTTGATGGGCTTGGCGCCGCAGCAGGTGCTGCCGTTCTCGACCGGCGTGATCATGGAAACACTGCCGGTCGACCGCATCGAGGCCGGCCTGCCCGCCGCCTTGGCCGATCTGCGCCAAGACGGCTGGGCTGCAGCGGCCCAGGGCATCATGACCACTGACACCCTGCCCAAGGCGGCGTCGCGCCAGCTGTCGATCGGCGGCAAGCCAGTCACCATCACCGGCATCAGCAAGGGCGCCGGCATGATCCGGCCGAACATGGCCACCATGCTGGGCTTTGTGGCCACCGACGCCGTGCTGGCGCCTGGTTTGCTGCAGGCGCTGGTGCTTGAGGCGGCCGATGCCAGCTTCAATCGCATCAGCATTGACGGCGACACCTCCACCAATGATTCGTTTGTGTTGATCGCCACCCGGCAGGCCGGCCATGCGGAGATCACGTCGCTGGAGTCGGCCGACGGCCAGGCGCTCAAGGCTGCCGTGGTGGCGGTGGCCCAGCAGTTGGCGCAGGCCATCGTGCGTGATGGCGAGGGCGCCACCAAGTTCATCACGGTGCAGGTCGACGGCGGCCACACCGAGGCCGAGTGCCGCCGCGTGGCCTATGCCATCGCCCACTCACCACTGGTCAAGACGGCGATTTTTGCCAGTGATCCAAACCTGGGCCGCATCCTCGCAGCGGTGGGCTATGCCGGCATTGATGATCTTGACCAGTCGTTGATCGACCTCTACCTGGACGACGTGCATGTGGCCACCCACGGTGGCCGTCATCCGGCCTACAGCGAGGCCGACGGCCAGGCCGTGATGCAGCGCAGCGAGATCACGGTGCGTGTGCTGCTGCACCGTGGTGCGGCCAGCACCACGGTGTGGACCTGCGACTTGTCGCTCGACTACGTGCGCATCAACGCCGACTACCGCAGCTGATCGCGCAGGCGCTGTGCGGGGCGTTGACGCCGACCGCCGGCCTGAGGTCAGCCGCTGCGCCCGGGCCTGCGCCGCGACAATGCAGGCCTGGACATCGGCGCCGTCGTGGCGCCGCTGCCGCTGGGGGCACTTTTTGAGCATCAGACACCACATTGACCAGCCGTTGCCAACGCGCAGGCGCTGGGGGCTGCCCGCCGGCGACCTGTTGCATGACCCGGTGTACCGGCGCCTGTGGGTGTCGATCCTGATCAGCTCGGTCGGCGGCCAGGTCACGCTGCTGGCCTTGCCGTTGACGGCGGCCTTGCTGCTGCAGGCCACGCCCACGCAGATGGGCTTGCTCACGGCGGTGGAAGCGCTGCCGTTTGCGCTGTTCTCGCTACCCGCCGGCGTCTGGCTCGACCGCGTGCGCAAGCTGCCGGTCTACGTCATTGGCGAGCTGGCCATCGCGCTGGCGGTGCTGGGGGTGCCGCTGGCCTGGTGGCTGGGCGTGCTCAGCATGGGCGGGCTCTATGCGGTGGGGTTCGTGATCGGCACGGTCAATGTGTTTGCCGGCAGCGCCGCGCAGATCGTGCTGACCCAGGTGGTGCCGCGTGAGCGCCTGGTCGAAGCGCATGCGCGCAACGCGCTGGCCAGCTCGGGCGCCGAGGTGGCAGGCCCCGGCATGGCCGGCCTGTTGATCAAGGCCTTGGGCGCGCCGATTGCGCTGCTGGTCGATGCGCTGCTGCTGCTGGCCTCAGCCGCCATCCTGCGTGGCATCCAGGTGCAGGAAGTGCTGGTGCGGCACACCGCGCCGTCGTTCTGGCATGAACTGGGCGCCGGGCTGCGCTTTGTGCGCCAGCAGCGCCTGCTGGTGGCGCTGGCCTTGGCCGTGGGCGGCTGGCAGTTTTGCCAGAACGCTGCGCTGGTGGTGCAGATCCTGCACGCCAGCCGCGGCCTGGGCTTGAGCGAGCAGGCCATCGGCCTGTGCTACGTCGGGCTGGGCGCGGGCACCATTTCTGCCAGTCTGTATGGCAACCGCCTGAGCCAGCGCATCGGCCCGGGCCCGGCCATGGTGGCCGGTTTTGCGTTGTGCGGGCTGGGCTGGCTGCTGCCCTGGCTGTGGCCGCAAGGCACGGCAGGCGTGGCGGCGTTTGCCGTGATGCTGGTGCTCACCGGCACCGGCGGCGTGCTGATCTTCATCAACTTCCTGGCCATGCGCCAGGCGGTGACGCCGGTGCCGCTGCTGGGCCGCATGACGGCGACGATGCGCTGGCTGATCTTGCTGCCGGCCGTGCCCGGCGCGCTGCTGGGTGGCTGGATCGGCGAGCATGCCGGCCTGGCGCAGACCCTGGGCGCGGCCGGCGGCACTGCCTTGCTGCTGGCCGGCCTGGCCTGGTGCAGCGCAGCGATCCGCCGCGTGCGCCGCTTGCCCAGCGCTGCTGGCGCTGAGCCGGCCTGAACGATCATCCTCAGCCGCTGGCCGGCACGAACCGGTCGACGGCGTCGCTGATCAAGCCGTCCACGCCCAGCGCCAGCAGGCGCTCGGCATCAGCCAGGTCATTGACGGTGTAGACCATCGCCAACCAGCCCGCCTGGCGCGCACGCTGCAGCAAGTCGGCGTCCATCAGCGTGTGCTTGCTGACGATGGCCTGGCAGCCCAGTTGAGCGGCCACATCCAGGCAGCCAGGCCACAGCGTGTCGAGCAGCAGCGCGCGCGGCAACTGCGGCGCTGCGGCGCGCGCGGCCTGCAACGCTTCAGGCCTGAACGAGCTGAGCAGCGGCTGCACTGCAGCGCCAGCCCACAGCTGCGCGGCCTGCTGCGCCACCACCCGGCCGGTGTTTTCTTCACGCCCCGGTGTGGGTTTGATCTCGATGTTGAGCTGCAGGCCGTTGTGCAGCATGTAACGCGCCACCGCAGCCAGCGTGGGCAGCGGCTCACCGGCAAATTGGCGGCTGTGCCAGCTGCCGGCGTCCAGCTGCGACAGCGCGGCCCAGGGTTGGTCGCCCGCCGTGCCGCTGCCTTGCGTGGTGCGCTGCAGCGTGTCGTCATGCAGCAGAAACGCCACGCCGTCGGCCGACAGCTTGACGTCACATTCAAACGCCCGCCAGCCCAATGCCGCACCCAGGCGGAACGCGGCCAGCGTGTTCTCGGGCGCCAGCTTGCCGGCGCCGCGGTGGGCAATCCAGCGGGGGCAGGGCCAGGTGCCAGCGGCCATGTCAGCTGTGCACGCGCAGGCCGGATGCGGCGTCGAACCAATGCAGATGGCCGGGTGCTGCGCGCAGCCCGATGGTCTGGCCCACCTGGGGCGGCGCCAGCGTGGCGTCGATGCGCACGGTGAACAGCACACCACCCAAACGCCCATGCACCAGGCGTTCAGCGCCCAGCATCTCCACCGTCTCCACCAGCAGCGGCCAGCGGCCGTCGGCTGTGATCTCGGCATGTTCGGGCCGCAGGCCCAGCAGCAGTGCGCCGGCGCGTGGTGCGGCGTTGGGCAAGGGCAAGGTGACTGCATCGGCGCCCGTGCCCACGCTGAAACGTGAGCCGTCGGCCTGGCCGGGCAGCAGGTTCATCGGCGGGCTGCCGATGAAGCTGGCCACGAAGCTGCTGGCCGGCTTGCCATACACCTGCTCGGGCGTGCCGATCTGGTCCATGCGGCCGGCGTTCATCACGATCATGCGCTGCGCCAGCGTCATCGCCTCCACCTGGTCATGGGTCACGAACAGGCTGGTGACGCCCAGCTCACGGTGCAGCTTCTGGATTTCCAGCCGGGTTTGTGCGCGCAGTTTGGCATCGAGGTTCGACAGCGGTTCGTCGAACAGGAAGGCTGCCGGTTGACGCACGATGGCGCGGCCCATGGCCACCCGCTGGCGCTGGCCGCCCGACAACTGCCGCGGCGTGCGCTGCAGGAAGGGGCCGATCTCCAGGATCTTGGCTGCCTTCTGCACCCGCGCCTCGATTTCCGCCTTGGGCAGCTTGGCGATCTTCAGCCCATAGGCCATGTTGTCGTACACGCTCATGTGCGGGTAGAGCGCATAGTTCTGGAACACCATGGCGATGTCGCGGTCGGCCGGCTCCACATCATTGACCACCCGCCCACCGATGCTGATCTCGCCGCCGCTGATCTCTTCGAGCCCAGCCACCATGCGCAGCAGCGTGCTCTTGCCACAGCC
>JANNMP010000292.1:0-2846 GCA_031398015.1 Burkholderiaceae bacterium | reverse complement strand
TTGGGTGTTGGGGCTGCTGATGTTCACCGTCACGTAGTCGGCATGGGGGTACACGCCGTCCAGGCAGGCCAGGTAGTCACTGGCTGCGTCCTCGATGGGCGTGGCGGCGTTCTTGCCGATGTTCAGGCCCAGGATGCCGCCCGCTGCGCGAAAGCTGCGCGCGCGCTTGACGTTGTTGATGAAGACCGCCAGGCCGTCGTTGTTGAAGCCCAGCCGGTTGATCAGCGCATCGCGCTCAGGCAGGCGGAACATCCTCGGCTTGGGGTTGCCTGGCTGGCCCTTGGGCGTGACCGTGCCCACCTCGATGAAGCCAAAGCCCATCGCGCCCAGGCCGTCGATGCAGCGGCCGTTCTTGTCCAGCCCTGCAGCCAGGCCGATGCGGTTGGGAAACTCAAGCCCTGCCAGCGTGACGGGGCTGCTCACCCGGGCCTGCTGCCACAGGCATTGCAGCGGCGTGTTCTGCAGCGTGGCGATGGACTCCAGCGTCAGTTCATGGGCACGTTCAGGGTCCAGCCCGAACAGGAAGGGGCGGGTCAGTGCATAGGGGATCAACGCCATAATTTTGGATTGTCCCTGAGCCACCCGAGATGCCATGACTGCTGATGAACTGAAGGCGCTGGTCGGCCGCGCCGCATTGGCCGAGGTGGTGCCCGGCAGCGTCGTGGGCGTGGGCACCGGCTCCACTGTCAATTGCTTCATCGACGCGCTGGCCGGCATGCGTGGGCAGATTGCCGGCGCGGTCAGCAGCTCAGAGGCCAGCACACAGCGGCTGTTGGCACACGGCATCACGGTGCTCGATGCCAACCAGGTTCAACGCATCCCGGTCTACATCGACGGCGCCGACGAGATCGACCCGCGTGGCCACATGCTCAAGGGCGGCGGTGCGGCACTCACCCGCGAGAAGATCGTGGCCGACCTGGCTGCGCGTTTTGTCTGCATTGCCGACGCCAGCAAGCAGGTGGCCGTGCTGGGCACCTTCCCGCTGCCGGTGGAGGTGATCCCGATGGCCGCCGCCCAGGTGGTGCGGCGTTTTGCGGCGGCCTATGGCGGCGTGGCCACGCTGCGTGCGGGCGTGGTCACCGACAACGGCAACGCCTTGCTGGACGTGCGCGGCCTGCAGATCACCGACCCGCTGGCGATGGAGACCGAAGTGAACCAGTGGCCCGGCGTGGTGACGGTGGGCATCTTTGCCCGCCACCGTGCCCAGCTGTGCCTGCTGGGCACGGCACAAGGCGTGCAGCGGCTGTCATTCGGCTGAGTTGTCACCCAGCGCCGCGCGGCGCACGGCCCGGCTGGTGCAGCGCGCCACGTCCAGTGCATCGACCAGTGAGGCTGGCACGGGCCATGGATCACCGGTGACCCAGGATGCCAGCAGCTCGGCACCCAGCGCCGCCTGGGTGATGCCGCGTGAACCCAGCGCGGTGAAGACGAACAGGCCTGGCAGGCGGGGCACCAGGCGCGGTTGGTCGAGGCGGCGGGTGGGATTGGCCGCGCCAGGTGTTGTGCCGGATGCAGCGCCATCGGGCAGCGGGCCCAGCAGCGGCAGTCGGTCGTCGGTCTGCAGCCGCCAGCCGACCCGGCCGGTGAGCTGGTCAGGCCGCAGCGTGCCGTGCCAGCCGGTCAGGCGTTGCAAGGTGGCCAGGTTGTGCTGGTGGTCGGCGTCACGCAGACTGCTGCAAGCATCGTCTGGCTGCGCGGTGGCACCGCACAGCAGGCGGCCATCGGCCAGGCGCAGCGCATAGCCGGTGTCGGCCAATGGGTGGCGCAGCGGCGGCAGGCCGGGCAAGTTGGCGGGCAGCAGCGTGGTCTGCCCACGCACGCTGCGCAGCGGCCAGGCCGGGCCGGTGGGCCAGGGCGCCAGCAGTCGGGTGGCATCGGCGGCGTTGCACAGCAGCACAGCGTCGGCCTGGTGCAGCAGCCGGCCTTGTTCACCCAGCAGTTGCCAGCCGGCATCGGCTTGGCGCAGGGCCTGCACCGGCTGGCTGAACTGGGTGTTGATGCCGTCGGCCGCCAGCCATGCAGCGCACAGCGCGGCGGGCGCCACCCAGCCGCCCTGGGCGTAGAACCAGGCCGGCCGGCCGTCGGCCAACTGGGCATCGGCCACCGCCAGATAGCTTGGCGGCAGCGCCAGCCGGGCCAGCAGCGCGTGCATGGCTGGCGCATCCAGGCTGGATTCGCCGCGCAGCAGGCCATCGGCCGCACCGGCAACGCTGCTGTTGGCCAGCAGCGGCTGCAGCACCCGGGCGGTGTGCAGCGCAGCGGCGCGCAGCCAGCGCGCATGCGGGCCGTCATGGCCATGCACCACGCCGTGGAACAGCCCGGCCGGGTTGCCTGAGGTTTGCATCGCCGGGCCAGGCTCGCGGTCAAACACCCGCACCGCCAGGCCACGGCCGGCCAAGGCGGCTGCCACCGCAGCGCCGGCCAGGCCGGCGCCCACCACCGCCACGCTGCGCACCGGCGCGCTGGCCTGCCGGCCGGGTGGCACTTGTTGGCTGAAGCGCGGTTTGAATGTGGCCACCGTCATTTGCCGCTTGCTGCCAAAGCCGGGCGCCTTGTGCACCTCGAAACCGGCCGCCGCCAGGCCCTGGCGCATGTCACCGGCCACGCTCCAGGTGGCCAGTGTGGCGCCGGGGGCGGCCAGGCGCGGCAACTGGCGCAGGCGCCAGTGGTCCCACATGGCGGGGTTGCGGTCGGGTGCAAAGCCATCGAGGTAAAACGCATCGACGCTGGCCACCAGCTCGGGTAGCACCTGGGCGATGTCGCCCCAGGCCAGCAGCAGCCGCACCCGGCCGCCGTCAAAGTCAAGCAGGTGCATGTCGGGCGTCAGCGGCGGCCATTGGCGCTGC
>JANNMP010000278.1:0-6356 GCA_031398015.1 Burkholderiaceae bacterium | reverse complement strand
CGTTCGACGCTGAGGTGCAGGCCGCCAGGCGCAATGTAGGCATGGCCGGGCAAGATGCGCTCACCGTCAACCGCCTCTTTGACCCGCAGCTGGCACAGCGCATCCAGCCGCTCGGCATAACGCTTGGTGAAGCCGGGCGGCATGTGCTGGGTGATCACCACCGCCGGGGCATGGGGCGGCAGTTGCAGCAGCAGCGCCTTGGTGGCCTCGGTGCCGCCGGTGGACGCACCGATGAAGATGATCTTCTCGGGGCACAGCCGGCCGCTGGCCGGGCGCGGCACTGGCCGCACTGCCGCGCTGCTGGCGCCCAGCGCGGGTGCAGCGGCCGGTGCCAGCCGCTGCACCCGGGCACAGGCGGCCGTGCGCAGCTTGTCGGTGATGTCTTCGGCCAAGCGGCGCAGGCCGTCGGCAACACCGATTCTGGGCTTGGCGACAACATCGACCGCACCCAGCTCCAGCGCGCGCAATGTCACGTCAGCGCCGTGTTCGGTGAGCGTGCTGACCATCACCACCGGCATGGGCCGCAGCCGCATCAGCTTGCTGAGGAAATCGATGCCGTCCATGTGCGGCATTTCCACGTCCAGCGTGATCACGTCGGGGTTGAGGCTGCGGATCATCTCGCGTGCGGCCAGTGGGTCGCTGGCCGCGCCCACGCATTCCATGTCGCGCTGGCGGTTGATGATCTCGGCCAGCAGGCTGCGCACCAGCGCCGAATCATCGACCACCAGCACACGTGTCTTGGGCACTTTGGGCATGGGCTGGGTGTTGTGCATCGGGCTGTTGGCGGCTTGGCTGGTCACGCGGGCTGTGGGCTCACACCCGTTGGTACACCGTCTTGCCACGCGGCATGAACAACTGGTGCGCGTCGCTGAAGTTCTCCGCATGGCCGACAAAGAGCAGGCCACCGGGTTTGAGCACCGTGTGCAAGCGCTGCAGCACCTGCTGCTGGGTGTCAGCGTCAAAATAGATCATCACATTGCGGCAGAAGACGATGTCGAAGGCCGCGCCCGGGCCGTTGGCGCCGCCCCATTCGGTGTTGGCCAGATTGAACACGCGGTAGTCGATCTGGCCAGCCAGTGCCGGCTTCAAGCGCACCAGGCCGGCATTGGCGCCGGTGCCACGCAAGAAGTGCTGCCGCAGCCGCTGCGCCGACAGGCCCCGTGCGCGGGCGTCGTACACGCCGCGCTGGGCAGTGGCCAGCACCTGGGTGTTGATGTCGCTGGCGACGATCTGCACCATCGCGGCGCTGCCCAGCGCCTCGGCAACGGTGATGGCGATGGAGCAGGGCTCTTCACCACTGGACGCCGCGCTGCACCAGATGCGCAGCGGTTGGCATTCGCGGCCGCGCAAATCATCGGCCAGCGCGTCGAAGTGGTGCTCTTCACGGAAGAACGCCGTCAGGTTGGTGGTCAGGCAATTGATGAAGGCCTGCCATTCGGCATCCACCGCCGGCCCGGTGTGGGCCTGCAGCCAGTGCAGGTAGGCGGCAACGCTCTTGTGCGGCGTCTGGCGCAGGCGGCGCGACAGCCGGCCGTACACCATCGCTTGCTTGCCAGCCTGCAGGCTGATGCCGGCACGCTGGTGGATCAACTGGCGCACACGCTCGAAGTCGGCCTGGGCAAACGCAAACTCGGCCTCGGCCGGTGTGGTTGCCGGCGTGGTGGCCGCTGTGCCGACCGCTGTGCTGGCCGCTGTGCCGGCCGCTGTGGTGGGCAGCGTGGTGGCTGGGGCCGCGCATGAAAACGGGGTTTGCGCCGGCTGCGTCATGCAGCAAGTCTGGCCGGCGCTGCGGCAGCGCAGTGGCGAAGATGCGGGCGCGTTGGGCCCCTTCTTCGGCAATGGCGTGTTGTGCGGGCAGCCTAGACTTGGCATCGTTTCAACCCATTGCCGCCCGCTCAAGCCCACTGTGGATGCCGCGCCCGCCAGAGCCAGCCCGCCCGACCCCCGCCATCTGCGGCTGGAGTCGGCGCTGGCACTGCTGCGCCAGGCCGGCCGGGCTGAACCGGCCGGCGACGCTGCATCAGCCAGCTATCTGCAGGCGCTGGTCGACCAACTGGTCGACTTGTCCAGCCGCGATGCGCTCACCGGCCTGGCCAACCGCCGCAACTTCGAGCTGGCGCTGGCGCGTGAAGTCGACCGGGTGGCGCGCTCGGGTGAATCAGCGCTGCTGCTGATGGTCGACATCGACCATTTCAAGCGTGTCAACGACAGCCATGGCCATGCTGCGGGCGACACAGTGATCTGCGCCGTGGGCCAGGCGCTGACCGACAGCGTGCGGCCGATGGACCTGGTGGCGCGCATCGGCGGTGAGGAATACGCGGTGCTGCTGCCCAACTGCCCGGCCGCATTCGGCCCGCAAGTGGCGGCGCGGGTGCGCCAGCGGGTGGCGCGCAGCAGCGTGGCGCTGGCCGATGGCAGCCGCCTGGCGGTGACCTGCAGCGTGGGTGGCGCGTTTGCACCGCAGTGGGTGCGGTCGACACCGGCCATCTGGCTGCAGCGGGCTGATCTGCAGCTGTACCGGGCAAAGGCCGACGGGCGTGACCGGGTGTGCCTGGAGCACACGGCCGCGCCCGACGTGAGCATGCAAGAGCGCGAGATGCTGCTGGGCAGCCTCGCCATTCAGGACAGCCAATGACTGAAGCAGCACAGGGTGCACAGCGCGGCGCGGTGATCACAGCCATCACCAGCGGCAAGGGTGGCGTGGGCAAGACCCTGGTGGCCGCCAACCTGGCCGCTGCGCTGGCGCGTGCCGGCCAGCGTGTGCTGGTGCTCGATGCCGACCTGGGCCTGGCCAACCTCGACGTGGTGCTGAACCTGGCCGCGCGGGTGACGCTGCACGATGTCTTCACCGGCAAGGCCAGCCTGGACGAGGCACTGCAGCCAGCGCCCGGGGGCTTCTCGGTGTTGCTGGCCGGGTCGGGCCTGGTGGAGTATTCACGCATGACACCCGAGGTGCGCGACAAGCTGCTCGGCGTCATCGCCCAGGTGCGGCCACGCTTTGACCAGGTGCTGCTGGACACCGGTGCCGGCATCTCCGACGTGGTGCTGTTCACTGTCTCGCTGGCCGACGAGGTGCTGGTGGTGGCCACACCCGAGCCGACCTCGATGACCGACGCCTATGCCACGGTCAAGGTGCTGGCCAACACCCAGGCAGCGCGGCCGATGCGCCTGTTGGTCAACCAGACACAGCGCGCCGCCGACGGCCGCGCCGTGCGCACCCAGTTGCAGGCGGTGGTCGACCGCTTCGTCAATGGCAATCTGGCCCAGCCGGTGCAGCTGCAATGGCTGGGTGAAGTGCCGCTGGACCCGGCGGTGCGTGAATCGGTGCAGCGCCGGCAGTTGCTGATGGAGGCCATGCCAGGCTGCCCGGCGGCGGTGGCGCTGGCGGCGGCCGCAGCGCGCTTGCTGCCGCGATGAGCAGCAGGCTTGCTGCCGCGATGAACCAGCGCCGCCGCAACCCCAGCGGCTGAATCACCTCGCCGCTGCACCCGCCAGCAACACCAGCAGCGCCCCGGCGCCACCTTGCGGCCCACTGGCCTGGGCAAACGCAATCACGTCGGCGCTCTGCGCCAGCCAGCGCTGCACCTTGTCCTTGAGCACCGGCTGGCGCCCGGGTGAGCCCAGGCCCTTGCCGTGCACCACCCGCAGGCAGCGCTTGCCGCTGCGCTGGCAATGGCGGATGAAGTCCCCCAGCTGCTGGCGCGCTTGCTCGCGCGTGCAGCCGTGCAGGTCGATCTGGCCTTGCAGCGCCCAGTGGCCACGGCGCAGCTTGGCCACCACGTCCTGGCCGATGCCGGGGCGGCGAAAGCTCAGGCCGTCATCGGTGAGCAGCAGCGACTCGAGATTGACCTCGTCAGACAGTGATTCGGCCAGCGCCGCAGCTTCGTCCAGCTCACGCATGCGTGGGTGCGGCAGCGGGCGCGGTGTCTGCAGCTCGGCCGTGCCACGCTCTCGCAGGCGCTGCACCGGCCCCACCGCGCGGGCAAATTGTTCCTGTTGCGCCTGCTGGCGGCGCTGCTGTTCACGCTGGGCGGCTTGTTCACGCGCGCTGTGCTGGGCGGCCTCCAGCGCGCGTTGTTGCAAGGCATCGCGCAGCACGCCCAGGTCGGCCAGGCGCTTGGCCGGCTGCCGGGCTGGCTGACTGGCTGGCTGCTTGGCTGGCTGCTTGGGCTTGGGCCCGGTCACAGCAGGCCCCGCTCGGCAAAGCTCACCACCTGGCCGTTGCCTACCACCAGGTGGTCAAGCACGCGCACATCCACCAGGGCCAGCGCGCTCTTCAGTGTCTGGGTCAGAAATTCATCGGCGCGCGATGGCTCAGCGACACCCGAGGGGTGGTTGTGGGCCAGGATCACCGCCGCTGCGTTGCGCGCCAGGGCATGCTTGACGACCTCGCGCGGGTGCACGCTGGTGCGGCCCAGCGTGCCGGTGAACAGCGTGTCGAAGCTGATCAGGCGGTGTTGCACGTCGAGAAACAGCGCTGCAAACACCTCATGCGTCAGCTCGCCCAGCTGCAGCCGCAGGTAGTCCTTGACCACCTGCGGCGACTCCAGCACGGGCCCGGCCACCAGGCGCTGGGCCAACGCGCGGCGCGCCATTTCCAGCACTGCCGCCAGCTCGGCACGCTTGGCCGGGCCCAGGCCCTTGATGCCCTTCAGATCATCGGCCTGGGCATGCAGCAGGCCGGCATAGCCGCCCATGCGGCCCAGCAAGCTGTCGGCCAGTTGCAGCACGCCCAGGCCCTTGACGCCGGTGCGCAGCAGCAGCGCCAGCAGCTCGGCGTCGGCCAGGCTGGCGGCGCCGTTGCGCAGCAGTTTTTCGCGCGGGCGGGACGCGGCAGGCAGGTCTTTGATCGACATGGCGGGCTGGGCTGGAGGGCGCCGGTGGGGTGGCCGCAGCGCGGCCGTTGGGTTGTGCAGCGGCCCGTAGAATCAAGCGCTTGCCGCGCCCGCAGTCTAGGGGCCGGCCCCCAGCCAGCGCATCCCCCATCATCTCCCCCATTGGCGTGAACACCATTCAGGAGGGGTCGTTCCTGACCCTGCATTACCGCCTGGCCGGCCCCGACGGTGCCGACGTGGTCAACACCTTTGCCGACAAGCCGGCCACGCTGTCGCTGGGTGCCGGCCAGCTGGCGCCGGCGATGGAGCAGCACCTGCTCGGCTTGGCCGAAGGCGCGCACCACAGCTTCAGCCTGGCCGCAGGTGTTGCCTTTGGTGAGCGCAACCCGCAGATGCAGCAGCGTGTGGCGCGCAGCCTGCTGGCCAGGCTGGGTGACGCGGATGCCGACTACGCGGTGGGTGACGTGGTGCAGTTCCCCACGCCCGACGGCAGCGCCCAGTACGCCGGCGTGGTGCGCGAGATGGGCGACGGCTGGTTGCTGTTCGACTTCAACCACCCGCTGGCCGGCCAGCCGGTGACGGTTGAAGTGCAGGTCATCGGGGTGCTGTGATGCAGCCGGCCGACACCACCCTGGTTGATGACGTGCTGCTGGCCGAGCCGCGTGGCTTCTGCGCCGGGGTTGACCGTGCGATCGAGATCGTCGAGCGCGCCATCCTGCGTTTTGGCGCACCGATCTATGTGCGCCACGAGATCGTGCACAACACCTACGTGGTCAATGACTTGAAGACCAAGGGCGCGGTCTTCATCGAGAGCCTGGCCGACGTGCCGCCCGGCGCCACCCTGGTGTTCAGCGCCCACGGCGTGAGCCGGGCGGTGCGTGAAGAAGCGCAGGCGCGCGGCTTCCAGGTGTTTGATGCCACCTGCCCGCTGGTGACCAAGGTGCATGTGGAAGTGGCCAAGCTGGCCAAGGAAGGCTTTGAATTCATCATGATCGGCCACAAGGGCCACCCCGAGGTGGAAGGCACGATGGGCCAGCTGCGCGACGGCATCTACCTGGTCGAAGACGTGGCCGACGTGCAGCGCGTGCACCCGCGAGGCCGGCAACTGGCGGTGGTGACCCAGACCACGCTGAGCGTGGACGACGCCGCCGCCATCCTGACCGAAGTGAAACGCGTGTTTCCGCATGTGCGTGAGCCCAAGAAGCAGGACATCTGCTACGCCACCCAGAACCGGCAGGACGCAGTGAAGGTGATGGCGCCGCAGGTGGACATCGTCATCGTGGTGGGCAGCCCCACCAGCAGCAACAGCAACCGCCTGCGTGAGCTGGCCGAGCGCCTGGGCACGGCAGCGCACATGGTCGACGCTGCCGAGCATTTGCAGCCTGCGTGGTTCACGGGCCGGCCGCGTGTGGGGCTGACCGCTGGCGCGTCGGCGCCCGACATCCTGGTGCAGCAAGTGATCGCGCGGCTGAAGGCGCTGGGTGCGGTGTCGGTGCGGCGCATGGCCGGGGTTGAAGAGAC
>JANNMP010000155.1:0-4265 GCA_031398015.1 Burkholderiaceae bacterium | reverse complement strand
GCCGATCACGTCGAGCGCGCTGTTGGCATGCACGGTGCTGAACACCAGGTGGCCGGTGAGCGCGGCCTGCACCGCGATCAACGCCGTCTCGGCGTCACGGATTTCGCCCACCATCACCCGGTCGGGGTCGTGCCGCAGGATCGAGCGCAGCCCGCGCGCAAAGCCCAGGCCCTTCTTGTCGTTGACGGGGATCTGCACCACGCCGGGCAGCTGGTATTCCACCGGGTCTTCGATGGTGATGAACTTCTCGCGGCCGCTGTTCACCTCGGTGATTGCGGCGTACAGCGTGGTGGTCTTGCCGCTGCCGGTGGGGCCGCTGGCCAGCAGCATGCCGTGTGGTGCGCGGGCCAGCGCCAGCACGGCCTGGCGCAGCGCGGGCTCGAAACCCAGCGCAGCCAGCGTCAGCGCAGCGCCGCCCGGTGCCAGGTGGCTGCGGTCGAGCACACGCACGACAGCGTCCTCACCAATCACGCTGGGCATGATCGACAGGCGGAAGTCGATCTCGCGGCCTTGCACCCGCAGCTTGAAGCGGCCGTCCTGCGGCAGGCGCCGCTCGCCGATGTCGAGCTCGGCCATCACCTTCAGGCGCGACACCATCTGCTCGGCCAGCGCAGTGCCGTCAACGCTGCGCAGCGTGCTCAGCACACCGTCGCGGCGCAGTCGCAGCAGGGCGCCACGCGGCTGGCTCTCGAAGTGGATGTCGCTGGCGCCGTCTTTCAATGCGTCGAACAGCACGGCGTCGAGCAGGCGCACGGCCGGGCTGGTCTGCGCGGTGAGGCCGGCCAGGCTCAGCTCTTGCGTGCCGGGGTCAATGACAGCGCCACTGGCAGCGGGCGCGTCGGTGCCGCCCAGGGCATCGAGTGCGCGGCCGTCCTGCTCCCCCTGGTCCAGCCAGGCATCGAGCGTGGCCGCTGCCACCTGCTGCCAGCGCAGCGGCGCGGCCAGGCGCGATTCGGCCATTTGCAGCAGCAGCGGGTCGCTGGGCCTGTCAGACACCAGGCTGGCAATGCCGTCGTCGTGCAGGGCCAGCAGCGCACGGTGGCGCAGGGCATCGGCCTGCGGCCAGCGGGCATGGTCGAAGCGCATCATGTGGGCCCCTCGCGTGGCGGGTACGTCACACGATCCCCCGAGGGGATCGCGGGCCGGCTTGGGGCGGCCCGGCGCTCGGCCCGCCGCGCCATCACTGCACCTGCTCCATCAGCGTGAAGATCGGCAGGTACATCAGCACCACGATGCCGCCGATCACCGTGCCCATCAGCAGCATCAGCAGCGGGTTCAGCAGGCGGCTGACCAGCTCGGACAGGCGGGCGATCTGCTCGTCATGGAAGGCTGCGGCGCGCTGCAGCATGGCCGGCACTTCACCGCTGGATTCACCCACCCGCAGCATGCGCCAGGCCACCGGCGTGGCCAGGCCCTGGGCCTGCAGGCTCACCGACAGGCGCTGGCCGCTTTGCACCTGGGCCAGCACCCGCTGCACGTGCGGCTGCAGCGGCGCGGGCAGCACCGCTGCCACCAGGGCCAGTGCGGTGGTGGTGGGCACGCCTGCCGACAGCGTGAGGCCCAGCGCCCGATACAGGCGTGCCAGCGCCACCAGGCGCAGCTTCGGCCCCAGGCCAGGCAATCGCCAGGCCAGTGCCAGCATCGTCTGGCGCAGCGCCGGCTGGCGCCAGGCCAGCAACAGCAGCAGCGGGCCGGCCAGTGCCAGGCCGATGGCCAGGCCGGGGTGGGCGGCGGCCAGCACGCCCAGGTCGATCAACCAGCGGCTGGCCAGTGGCAAATCGCGGCCCAGCCCGTCAAACACCACGGCAAAGCGGGGCAGCACGAACAACAGCAGGAACAGGATCACCACGCCACCGGCGCCCAGCAGCAGCAGCGGGTAGACCAGGGCAGCACGCAGCTGGCCGGCCAGCGCCTGCACCCAGCCCAGGTAGGCGGCATGGTCGCGCAGCGTGGGCACCAGCTGGCCGCTGCGCTCACTGGTGGCCACCAGTGCAATGAACAAGGCGTCGAAATCGATGGGCGCCGCGGCCAGCGCGGCAGACACCGGCTGGCCGTCGCGCAGCGCGGCGATCACCGGGTCCAGGGCATGGGCGTTTGCATGGGCGTTTGCATGGGCGTTGTGCTGGCTGCCGTCCTTGTCGCGCAGGGTGAGCAGTGCTTCCAGCAACGGGATGCCGGCTTGCAGCAGCACCGCCAGCTCCTGGCTGAACAGCCGCAACTGCAGCCTGCGCCGGCTGCGCCACAGTGCCAGTGCGGGTTGCACCGGCTGCACCTGCAGCAGCTGCGCTGCGGCCACGCCCAAGGCCTGGGCCACCGCCTGCAGATGCGCGGCCTGCACCCGGGCCTGGCGCAGGCGGGCCGGCGCGGCGGCCGTGGCTGGCTCGAACCAGCGTGCCTGGTACACCGGCATGCGCGCTCACCAGCTGGTGAGGTCGGCGTTGTCGCCGTCACCACCGGGTTGGCCGTCGCGGCCCAGGCTGAGCAGGTCGAACTCACCCTGTTGACCGGGCATGCTGTAGAGGTAGGGCCGGCCCCAGGGGTCAGCCGGCACGGCCTTGGCCAGGTAGGGGCCGCTCCAGCGCGGCTCGTCGGCCGGGCGCAGCACCAATGCGGCCAGGCCCTGGGCGCTGCTGGGGTAGCGGCCGGTGTCGATGCGGTACTGGTCGAGTGCCTTCTGCAGCGCGTCGATCTGCGCCCGTGTGACCTTGGACTCGGACTTGCCGATCTGGGCAAACAGCTTGGGGCCGACATAGCCGGCCAGCAGACCGATGATGACCATCACCACCAGCAGCTCCAGCAGGGTGAAGCCGCTGGCAGGGCGGCGGGTGAAATGGGTGGGTCGAGATTGGGCAGCAGGCACAGCAGGGCGATGGACAACAGGACAAGCGGCTCAGACTAGCGGCCGGTTGTGACTGCACCGTGATGGTTGGCATCGCTTGTGTGCTGGCCATGGGCCGTTCGGACCATGGCCCCGAAGCGGGGGGGTCGATTCAGCGTTGCCGTCACAGCGCTGACAAATCGGCCGCCTACCTTGGGTGCTTGGCCAAACTGCCATGAGGATCCGTGATGCCTGCTGTTTTCAATGTTGTGCCGTTTCGCCTGTGCGCTGTTCTGGTCTGTGTGGCAGCGGCCTTGCCAGCGCTGGCCCAGGTGCCAGAGCCACAGACCTTCCGCCTCAACCCGGTGGCCGACACATCGCTGTACAGCGACGGTTCTGGCCCCGGCAGCAGCTGGGATGCCGTGAGCGATGGCGCGGGCGAATCACTGTGGGTGGCCAACACCGCAGGCGGGCTGGTGCGGCGGGCGCTGCTGCGGTTTGACTTGAGCGCCATCCCCAGCACCCACCAGGTGCTGTCGGCATCGCTGACCTTGTATGAGTCGCGCGCCCGCGACAGCCATGACGTGGCCTTGCACCGCGTGGCGGCCAGTTGGGGCGAGGGCGCGTCCAACGGGGGTTCGGCCGGCACCGGTGCACCGGCGCAGGCGGGTGACGCCACCTGGCGCTGGCGTGACTTTGGCGTCAGCCAATGGCAAGCCAGAGGTGGTGACTTTGCGGCCCAGGCCAGCGCCAGCCTGCAAGTGGGTTTCGCCAACAGCTTCTACACCTGGCAGAGCGCAGCGATGGCGGCCGATGTGCAAGCCTGGGTGGCTGACCCGGCTGGCAGCTTCGGCTGGATCCTGATCGGCAACGAGTCTGGCAACCAGAACGCCAAGCGCTTCGACAGCCTGCAGTCGGGTGTGCTGTCGCAGCGCCCGTTGTTGGTGGTGCAGGCCGCGCCGATCCCCGAGCCGGCCAGCCTGTGGCTGCTGGGTGCCGGGGTGTTGGGTTTGCTGGGTTGGCAGCGCCGGGTGCGCTGAGGCCACAAGGAAAAGGCCGGGCGCATCGCCCGGCCTTGAGAATGAGCAGGAGAAAAGGCCGGGCTACTGCCCGGCCTTGTTCTTGCTGTTGTTCGTTGACGCGCCGCCTTCGGCGGCGCGGCGTTCAGCCGATGCGCTGGCGCAGCCCTAAAAAGCCCACGGCCACCAAGCCGGCCAGCATCAAGGCCCAGCTGCCTGGCTCGGGCACCGGGGTGGTGAAGCTCAGGTTGTCGGCCACCACGCCGACGCCCTTGAAGCTGATCGAGCGGATGTCGGCCTGGCTGCGGGCGATGCCCAGGAACTGGCCTTCGTTGTAGCCCAGGGCGTCGCTGTCCACGGTGAAGCTGTGGGTCTCGATGATCTGGTTGTTGTCGCCGTAGGCCGAGACTTCCAGGCCCAGCGCAAAC
>JANNMP010000151.1:0-2600 GCA_031398015.1 Burkholderiaceae bacterium | reverse complement strand
GCCGGCGCTGCTGCTGCCGTGTGCGCTGCCGCGCATCGGCACGGCGGGCTCGGAGTCGGCCGCAGCAGCAGGCAGGGCCTGCAGCGCCAGCGCCAGCAGCAGCGGCATGGGCCGGGGTGAACATGTCATGGTGCAGTCCTTCCGGCCAGCGACACGGGCGCTGGTGTGCCGGTTTGGGCGTTGGGGTTGTCGTTGCTGCGCCCGGCGCTGGCATCGGTGCCGGTGTTGGTGCCGGTGTTGGTGCCGGTGTGGGTGCCAGGTTCGGCGCTGCGGTAGGCCGCCGAGCGGTTGTCACGCACGCTGCCTGCCGCCTGCTTGGGGCTGCCGGTCAGCAGCCACAGCCGCTCGGGCGCGGCGCCTGCGCTGGCGCCGCGCAGCAAGACGCCCTGGCTGTCAATGGCCAGCACGCTGCGGCCGTCCAGCACATCGCCCACCTTCAGTGGCTTGCCATCCACCCAGGCCAGAGCGACCCCGCGCGCCGGCAACTGCACCGCCTGCAGCACGGGCAGCACTGCAGGCGGCGGCGGGCTGGCCACCCGCGCTGCGGCGGCAATGGCGCGCGCGGTGTCGACATTGGCGCGGTGCGGTGTGCCGTTTGGCACCAGGCCTGCGGGCGCCGCCAATCCTGCCGGTGGGCGGGTGGGGTCGGCCAATGGGCCGGCATGGACCAGGCCGGTCAGCACCATGCAGGCGCCGAAGGCAGTGACGCAACGGGGGTGGGTCATATCTCCAGCCAATGTGGGTCGCGGCTCAATGTGTAGACACGCAGCGTCAGCACGACGTTGGGGTGGTTGTCCACCTTCAGTTGCACACTGCCCCACAGCAAACGTTGCGGCAGGGCCTCCATCGCACGCAGCCAGCCCAGCAGGTCGGCATAACTGCCTTCGACGACCAGTTCCACACCGTGGCGGTACAGGCCGCCAGTGCTGTTGTTGCCAGCGCCAGGGCTGGCGGTGGCGGCGCTGGCAGCGGGTGCAGTGGGTGCAGCGGGCGCAGTGGTGTTGGCCGCTGCAACGCCAGACGCCAGCAGATCGCTGCGCCCCAGCGAGCGCAGCGCGCGCACACGCAGCGCGCCGTGGCGGGCCAGCAGTTGCTCCAGCAGGCCCAGCATGCGCTCAGGGCCCACCAGGCTGTCTTCATGGCTGCGCAGTGCGGCGTCGCCGTCGCGCAGCTGGGCCCGCCAGCGCGCCAGCTCGGCCTGCTGGCTGCGCGCCTGCTGCTGGCCGTCGGTCTGCAGCCGGGCCAGGTCGGCCTGCAGCGTCTGCTGCAACTGGCGCGCGCTGGCCTGCTCACTGCGTGCGGCCTTGAAGGCCTGCAGCGCCGGGCCCAGCCACAGCAGGTCGGCCAGCATCAGCGCCAGTGCGGCAGCAGCGCCGATCAGCAGCACACGCTCGCGCTCGCTGCGCTGGTTGAACTGGCGCAGCAGGGCGCGCCAGCGTTGCACCAGATGGGCCAGTGCCGATTCCGGTGCCAATGCCAGTGCCGATGCCGGCGCAGCCACCGCGCCACTGGCGCCGGGTGTGGCCTTCATGGCGTGCGGGCCGCTGCGGGCAACGCCGCCGCGCCGGTGGAGCGCAGCGCAAATTCGGTGTAGGGCAGGCCAGCGCCGTTGTTGTCCACCGCGCTCAGGCTGAGCTGGGCAAATGGCCGGCCGTTGAAGCGCGGCTCGGCATTGAGCCGGCGCAAGTAGTCGGTGAGCATGCTGCTGTCGGTCATGCGGCCTTCCAGCGCAATGGCGCTGCCGTCGTCCGACACCGCCAGGCCGGTGATCCACACCTGGCCCGAGGCCTGGCGGGCCAGTGCCATCAGGGTGTCGGCATGGCCGGCGCGCACGCCGGCAGCACCGGCGTCCAGCGCGGCACGCACTTGGCGCTGGCCGGCGTCGGCCGCTTGCAGCCGGGCCAGTTCAGCGCCGGCATTGGGGCCGTGCTGGGCCACCAGGGTGGTGACGTTGCCGCGCAGCGCGGCCATGCCGGCCTGCAGCGCCGCGGCGTCGGCCTGGGCCTGCGCTGTTGCCCATTGCAGGCCCTGCATGCCGGCCCAGGTGGCCAGCAACACGCTGGCCATGGCCCAGCCGCCATGGCGGGCTGAAAAGCGCAGCCGCGCCGGGGCGAAGCGTGCATCGAAGAGGTTGAGCTGCTGCCGGGCCATGGCGCGTTGGTCAGTGGCAGCGCAGCGCCGCGCCGATGGCGCACAGCTGCTGGTTCAGCAGCAGCGGGTCGGCCAGCAGGCCGGGCACGGCGCTCCAGTCCAGCACCTCGGCCAGGTCCAGCGGCGCCACCGGCACATACAGCAGCGGGTTCAGGTGCTCGCACAGCGCCGCGATGCCAGGCATCGGCGTGACCAGCAGCCGCGCCAGCGTCACCTGGCCGAAGGCGCGCTCGATGCCGTCGAGCGTGCGCTGCAGTTCCAGGCCGGCCTGTTCATGGCCGGCATGGCGTTGGGCGGGGTCGGCATCGTCGGCCAGCAGCAGGTTCAATTCCATCTGGCGCGTGGACAGCAGCTCACCGCCGCAGGTGACCACCAGCGTGGCATGGCCCTGCTGGCAATGCAGCAGGGCCTGGGCGCGGCCTTCGGGCTCGACCAGCGCGCTCAAGTTG
>JANNMP010000130.1:0-2530 GCA_031398015.1 Burkholderiaceae bacterium | reverse complement strand
GGGCTGACGAAGAACACCTCGCTGGCGACGGCAAAGAACTCTTCGATGGCGCTGGCGCCATACGGGTCGAGCAGGGTGTCGTGGCCGGCATCCACTGCATGGCAGAAGCTGTCGAAAGCCGGCGCCAGCACTGCCGTCCAGGCCACCCGCTCGGCCGCGCTGGCCAGCGGCGGCACACCGTCGGCCATGCCGTCACCCATGTCCAGCACATGGGCGAATTCGTGGACCACCACGTTGTAGCCCCAGTCGGCTGACGCGCCGGCATCGGCCACATCGCGCCAGCTCAACATCACCGGGCCGCCGTCCATCACCTCGCCGGCCAGCACTTCGTCGTAGGCGTGCACCACGCCGTCGTCGTCGGTTTCTTCGCGGCGCGCCAGCACCTCGTCGGGCTGCACCACGATGCCGACGAAGCTGCTGTATGGCGCCAGGCCCAGGCGCAGCACAGGCAGCACCGCCTGCGCCGCGATGCACACGGCCATCGCGTCGTCGACCACCAGGCCATTGGCGCCGGTGAACTCCTTCTGGTCGAGGAACAGGCTGGCCAGGCGGCGCAGTTCGGCCAGGTCGGCGTTGCTGCGCCTGGCGAGGAACGGCAGGCGCGCCAGCGTCAGCCGCCACAGGTCGTCGGGAATCGCCCGCCGCGCCAGAACGCGCGCTTCGCGGTGCGCCTGCCAGCGCCGCAGCAGTGCCTTCATCGCGCCAGGTCCAGCAGTTGCACACCATCAGCTGACAGGCGCAGCGCGCGGGCGCGGGCCGGGCCGTGGTCAAAGTCCCAGTCGCCCAGCACATGGCGCACGCCGCCACCGGGCAGCGCGTGCAGTGCCGGGCGGTGGGTGTGGCCATGCACCATTGCGCTGCAGCCGGCCGCTGCCAGCCATTGGGCAGCAGCGGCGGCGTCCACATCGCACCACAGCGCAGGCCCCTGTTGGGCTTGGTGTGCTGTGCTGGCATCACGCATCGCACGTGCCTGGGATTCACGCGCAGCCAGCGGCTGGGCCAGAAACGCCTGTTGCCAGGCAGGGCTGCGCACCTGGACGCGGAATTGTTGGTAGGCGGTATCGGCCAGACACAGCGCGTCACCATGGGTCAGCAGCCAGCACTGGCCGAAGGCCCTCAGCAGCGTGGGGTCAGCCAGCCGTTGCATGCCGGTGGTGGCCAGCAGCGCGTCACCGACCAGAAAATCGCGGTTGCCTGGCAGAAATGCCAACGTTTTGTGGCGGCTGGCCTCGCACAGCACGGCGGCGCAGGCGGCTTCAAAAACGCCGGCTGCGGCGTCCTCGCCCACCCACACCTCGAACAGGTCACCCAGGATCAGCACGGCGTCAGCCGGCGTGCCCAGCAGGTGCGCACGCCAGGCGCTGAAGGTGTGTGGCATGTCGGCGCACAGGTGCATGTCCGACAGCAGGTCAACGCAGCGCCAGGCCGGGTCGGCCACCAGGCTGCCGAACACCGGCGTGCCAGTGGCCACCGGTGTCAGACCACTTCAACGGCCTTGATGATCAGCACATCCTCGTTCGGCACGTCGTCATGCCCACCCTTGCGACCGGTGGCCACGCGCTCGATGGCGTCCACCACCTCGGTGCCGGCCACCACCTTGCCGAACACCGCATAGCCCCAGCCCTGGGGGCTTTCGCTGCGGAAGTTGAGAAAGTCGTTGTCGGTGCCGTTGATGAAGAACTGCGCGGTGGCCGAATGCGGCGCGCTGGTGCGCGCCATCGCCAGCGTGTACTTGGCGTTCTTCAGGCCGTTGTTGGCTTCGTTCTTGATCTCGGCGCCGGTGGGCTTTTGCCGCATGCCGGGCTCGAAGCCGCCGCCTTGCACCATGAAGCCCTTGATCACGCGGTGGAACACGGTGCCGTCGTAGTGGCCGCTGTTCACATAGGCCAGGAAGTTGGCCACCGACAGCGGCGCCTTGGCGTTGTCGAGTTCAATCGTGATGTCACCGGCGCTGGTGGTCATCTGCACGGTCTTGGTCGTGGGGTTGCTCATGCTGTTACTCCAGAAGGATGGCGTCGTTGATGGTGATGGGCTTGTCGGGCACGTTCTGGTGGCCGGCGCGGCTGACCACCGCCACGGTCCTGATCTTGTCGACCACGTCCATGCCGTCGACCACCTTGCCGAACACGGCATAGCCGTGGCCGTCGCGGCTGTTGGCGGCGTCGAGCATGGTGTTGTCAGCCACATTGATGAAGAACTGCGCGGTGGCCGAATCGGGCACCATGGTGCGGGCCATGGCAATGCTGCCACGCTGGTTGACCAGGCCGTTGCGCGCTTCCAGCGGCACCGGCGCACGGGTGGGCTTTTCATCCATCTTGGCGGTCAAACCACCACCCTGGACCATGAAACTGTCGATCACGCGGTGGAAGATCGTGCCCTTGTAGTGCCCGCCCTTCACATACTGCAGGAAGTTGGCAACGGTCTTGGGTGCCTTCTCGGCGTTGAGCTCGACCACGATGTCACCCATCGATGTGGCGAGCTTGACCTTCTGCGCCCAGGCGGCGGGGCAAAGGCCAAGCATTGCCGCCAG
>JANNMP010000118.1:0-2181 GCA_031398015.1 Burkholderiaceae bacterium | reverse complement strand
GATCGTGAATCCGGCACGAGGGCTTGGTCGATTGGATCAAGTGCCCTGCTGATTGGAAACCTGGATGACCTTCGGACCTTGCCGCAGACCCGTCATCGAACCACCATCCCGTCATGATTGACGACAGCCTTCAGGCGGTGGCATGACAGGGTTCCGCGCTGCCATGCTCGCAGTCGCAGCCCTGACTTGTGCCACGACCATCGCTGCCGCCCCCACCACCCCATCCATCACCGCCCTGCGCGCCCACCTGCTCGAAAACAAGACCGGCCGCCTCTCGGCCGACATCCTCGCCGCGCCCGCCCCGGGCCTGTGGAACAGCATCGCCGGCCCGCACGCCGCCAGTTCGGCGCTGGTGGTGGTCGAGATCAACGGCCAGCCCTCGGGCGCCTACAGCGGCCGCGCCGGCGGCTTGCCGGGCTACAGGGTGCGCCTGGTCGCCATCGAGCGTGGCCGTGTGCGGGCCCTGCTGGACGCGCAGCAAGCGCTGCCTGTGCTGGGTGAGGACGGCAAGGTCCATGTCGGGTTTCTGATCCGACCCGGCGGCTGCGCGGCGATCCAATTGACAGCGACGCTGATCGGCCCCCAGGCCGCATCTGCCAAGCCCAGGCGCGCCACGGTGCCGATGGCCTGTGGTGAATAGGCAGACCATGTGCACGGCGCTCGCCCTGCTGCCACCGGCCACCCGCCGTCAGGGCAGCAAAGCCGCCAGCCCACCAGGCAAACCAGGCAGACCAGGCAGACCAGGGAGACCCGCATGCAATCGCTCAGCAACACTGTCGGCACCGGCGCTGCCAATGCGCGGCATGACACGGCCTTGGTGCAGGCCCGCCTGCGCCTGGCGCGGCGCCCGGCACTGCTCGACCCGGCGCGCCCGGCCTACCTGGCCACGATCGACGGTGACTGCGGCCCGCGCACGCAAGCCGCGCTGCGGCAGTTCCAGTCAGACCAGGTCTTCGTTGGCGCCGATGGCCGAAGTTCGCAAATGGTCGCTGGTGCCACCGCCGGGTTGGTCCGGCCTGGCGACCTGACTTGGCAGCGCTTGGTCGCATCCACGCCGCTGGCGCTGGCTGACCTTCGCGTGCTCTCTGGCGGCAACACGGTGTACCTGGCCGCTCCAGTGACCGACCTGGCCGCCGCGCTCGGCGCCGCAGGTGCGATGACCTTCGAGCCTCGCTTCAGCGGCTTGGTCCAGTCGCTGCAACGCCGCATCCACCAGGCCTGCGGCATCGCAGTGCGTGTCTGCCGCGACGGCGCGCGGCGCAGCTTCCAGACCCAGTACGAATTGTTGATGAGCCCGCGCCGGGTCACCCGTGCCGGGCCCGGCGAAAGCAACCACAACTTCGGCCAGGCGGTGGACCTGGGCTTCGAGGGCCTGCGCTGGTTGCGCCCCGACGGCACGCCAGTGGCCAACGAAGACGCCTGGCTGCACCAGTTGGACCCGCGCCAGACTGCTGCAGGTGAGGCCGCGATGTTCTGGGCCCTGCTGCGCGCCCATGGCCAGCCGCTGGGCCTGCACCGTGGGCCCGTCAACGACCACCCGCACCTCCAGGCCTGGCCCGACACCAATGTGGACATGGCCAACCGCCTGGCCGACCTGCTCACGCGTGCGGGGCAGATGCGCTGGGCCGGTCGCAATCAGCGCTACCAGTGCGACTTGGGCCAGGGCGGCCGCCTGCACGCGGTCGGCAGCGCCGCCCAGATCTGGAGTGGCCAGGCCACGCTGACGCTGGCGATGCTGACGCAGGCGCGTTCGGCCCGCCCCGCTGGCGCCGCGCTGGCTGCCGTGGCGGCGCCAGCCCCCGCCCGTCCCGCAGCCGCAGCCGCAGCCGCAGCACTGACCGAAGCCGATGTGTCGGCCATGCAGGCCGCGCTGCGGGCCGACTTCCAGGCCGCTGATCTGCAATGGGCCCAGTGGCGCGCCAACTGAGCAACGCGCACAGCCCCGCGCCAGCTACCCACCCGTCGCCACCGCCGCCAAGGCCCGCTGTGTCGTCGGCACCATCGTTGCCACCTGCGGGCACTTCAGGCACACCGCCGGCCCCTGCTCCGCATGCCAGCGGCATGCCGGCCGCAGCAGGCAGCTGGGCAGGGCCTGCACCACCGCGGCCAGCTGCTCGTTCACCCGCTGCCCCAGCGAACAGGTCGAGCCGTTGAAGTGGCCGCAGCGGTGTTCCTCGCAAC
>JANNMP010000114.1:0-2100 GCA_031398015.1 Burkholderiaceae bacterium | reverse complement strand
GTCCGCTGTTCGAGCAGACACCTCCGCGCCTCGGCATGCGGCGATCTGCGTCGTGTGTTCGCGTGCCAAGCCCTGCCCGGCCCCACGGCCTCGGCCTTGCTGCTCGGCTGATCGCGTGCAGCGGCCGGCCACCAACGATTCCCCGTCGCCTCGGTGGGCAGAGCGCCACATTCCGAATCGCGGGAAGTTCTGTTTCTCAAGAGCCGCACTGGCCATCAAGGCGGCACCAGGAACGCCAGCACCGCCGCCACGGTGCGCGCCGGGTCTTCCTCGTGCGGCACATGGCCCAGGTCGTCGAACTGCACCACCCGGCTGCCCGCGATGTCAGCTGCAAAACGCTGGGCGGTGCGCGGTGTGATGACACGGTCAAGCCCGCCCCACAGGATCAGCGTGGGCGCGCTGACACCGGTGACCTTGGCCACACCTTCGCCGGCTGACCAGCTCTGTGCCCGTTGCACCAGCGCAGCACGGTTGCCTTCGCGCAGCATCAGCTCGAAATAGCGCTCGACCAGCGCGTCGGTCACCTTGGCCGGGTCGCCATACACCGCGCGCAGGCCCTGCAGCACCAGCGGGCGCGGCAGCAGGTGCTCGGTGATGCGGCCCACCACCGGCAGACGGGCAATCTGCCAGCCCAGCGGGATCTGCGCATCGCCCAGCGGGTAGCCGGCCGCATTGACCAGCACCAGCTGCGCCACCCGCTCGGGCGCGGCGGCGGCCAAACGCCAGGCCACCTCACCACCGAGCGAGTTGCCGGCCACCACAAAGCGCTGCACGCCCAGCTTGTCCAGCACCGCCAGCACAAAGCGGGCGTAGTTGGCGCCGGTGTAGGCCTGGCCGCCATACGGCCCGGCAAACGGCCCGGTCAGGCCGAAGGCCGGCAGGTCAAGCCGGATCACCCGGCGGCTGCCGCGCAGGGCCTGGGCCCAGCCGTCCCAGGTGTGCAGGCTGGCCGAGGTGCCGTGCAGCAGCACGATGGGTGCGGCATCGGTCTTCGGGCCTTCATCGCGGTAGTGCAGCAGCTGGCCGCCCAGGTCCAGAAACTCCGAGGGCGGCGGTGCCCAGCGCGCCACCAGGGTCTGCACCGCGCGGTCAGGCGCGCGCAGCAGCGGAATGGCCAGCGCGCTGAGCATCAACAGCACGCCGATGATGCGGATCAGCAGGCCCATCAGACCGTGGCCTCGGCAGCCAGTGGCGGCACCAGGCCGATGCGTTCATCAAACACGAAGCATTCGCCGCGCCAGCCAGGCGCTGCGCCGGCCGTGTCGGCAAAGTACTGCAGGATGCCGCCGTCGAGCTGCAGCACATGATCAACGCCCTGGGCCTGCATCAGCAGCGCGGCTTTCTCGCAGCGGATGCCGCCGGTGCAATAGCTCACCACGGTGTGGCCGGCCAGGTCGGCGCGGTGCGCGGCCAGTGCTGTTGGAAAGTCACTGAACCTGTGCAGCCGCCAATCGATGGCGCCGGCAAACGCACCGGCATCCACCTCAAAGGCATTGCGCGTGTCCAGCAGCGCCAGCGGCCGGCCGGCGTCGCAATGGCCTTGGCCGATCCAGCGGGCCAGCGTGGGCGCGTCCACGGCCGGCGCGCGGCCGGCGGCGGGCTGCACCGCATGCACCAGGCCAGGCTGGTTCATGCGGATGATCTCGGGCTTGATCTTGACCTTGAGCCGCTTGAACGGCTGGCTGCTGCTCCAGCTGCGCTTGCTCGCCAGGCCGCCCAGGCCAGGCACCTGGTGCAGCACGGCCAGCCAAGCAGCAACGCCGTCAGCAGGCCCGGCCAGGTTCAGGTTGATGCCTTCGTCGGCCAGCAGCACGGTGCCCTGGATGGCGTGCTGCAGGGCCGCGTCCAGCAGCCGCTGGCGCAGCACAGGCAGGCCGTGCAGCGGTGCAAAGCGGTAAGCGGCGATGTTCAAACAGCGGGTGCTCACCACCGGATTGTAAAAAGGCACGCTGCCTACAATCTTCGGATGAGCTTTGTCCACCTGCGCACCCACACCGAATACTCCGTCGTCGATGGCACGCTGCGGGTGGACGCCGCTGCCGCCGCCGCCCGCGCCGACACCCAGCCGGCGCTGGCGATCACCGATCTGTGCAACCTGTT
>JANNMP010000072.1:0-7541 GCA_031398015.1 Burkholderiaceae bacterium | reverse complement strand
GGGGCCCGCAGCAGATTGCGCTGCCGCTGCCCTCGGCGCTGACGGGCTCGTGGCTGCTGCCCATCGGTGACGGCGCCAGCATCGAGAAATACCGCGTGCTGGCCGCCGGCATCGGCCTGCTGGTGTTTGCTGGTCTGGCCTGGGTGCTCAACCGCACCAAGCTGGGCCTGCTGATCCGCGCCGGCGTGCAAGACCGCGAGATGGTCGAAAGCCTGGGCTACCGCATCCGGCGCCTCTTTGTGGGCGTGTTTGTCGCCGGCTCGGCGCTGGCTGGCCTGGGCGGCGTGCTGTGGGGCCTGTACCAGCAGAACGTGACGCCGCAGATCGGCGCCCAGGTCAATGTGCTGATCTTCATCGTCATCATCATCGGCGGCCTGGGCAGCACGCTGGGCTGCTTTGTGGGCGCGCTGCTGGTGGGGCTGATGGCCAACTACACCGGCTTTCTGGCGCCCAAGGTGGCGTTGTTCTCGAACATCGCGCTGATGGTGGCCGTGCTGCTGTGGCGGCCGCAGGGCTTGTACCCCGTGACCAACCGGTGAGCCTGATGCTGAAGCGCCTGTTGTCACACGATCTGCCCCGCAGCCGCTGGCTGGCCGCCGCGCTGCTGGTCATCCTGGTCGCGCTGCTGGTGGCGCCGTTTGCCTTCCCGGGCAGCAAGTCGCTCAACGTGGCGGCCAAGGTGCTGGTCTTCATCCTGCTGGTGGCCAGCTACGACCTGCTGCTGGGCTACACCGGCATCGTCAGCTTTGCCCACACCATGTTCTTCGGTATCGGCGCCTACGGGGTGGCCATTGCCAGCACCCGGTTGGGTGAAGGCTGGCTGGCGCTGGCGGTGGGCACGGCGCTGGCGCTGGCGCTGTCGCTGGTCTTGTCGCTGCTGATCGGGCTGTTTTCGCTGCGCGTCAAGGCCATCTTCTACGCCATGATCACGCTGGCCGTGGCCTCGGCTTTCCAGACCCTGGCCTCGCAGCTGAGTGATGTCACTGGTGGCGAGGACGGCCTGACCTTCAAGAACCCGACGCTGCTCAGCCCCGCCTTCGAGCTGTTTGCCCAGCCGGTGCTGGGCATCACCATCGACGGCCGCATCCTGAGTTATTACGCGCTGTTCTTCACCGTGTTGCTGGGCTTTCTGCTGCTGCTGCGTTTCGTCAACTCACCGTTCGGGCGGGTGCTGCAGGCGATCCGCGAGAACGATTTCCGCGCCGAGGCGATCGGCTACCGCACTGTTGTGTTCCGCACCTTGAGCAACGTGCTGGCCGCGCTGTTTGCCTGCCTGGCCGGCGTGCTGCTGGCGCTGTGGCTGCGCTACACCGGGCCCGACACCACGCTGAGCTTCGAGATCATGCTCGACATCCTGCTGATCGTGGTGATCGGCGGCATGGGCACGGTCTATGGCGCGGTGGTGGGCGCGGTGCTGTTCGTCCTGGCGCAGAACTACCTGCAGGATTTGCTGAAACTGGGCGCCAGCGCGCTCGACGGCGTGCCGCTGCTCAGCGCCATCGTCACGCCCGACCGCTGGCTGCTGTGGCTGGGCCTGCTGTTCGTGCTCAGCGTCTACCACTTTCCCACCGGCGTGGTGGGCCGGCTGCGCTCGCTGGCGGCCGGCCGCGTCAAGCCACGCGGACCTTGACCACCTGCACCGCCTGCGCCTTGGCCTCCCAGTCGCGCCGCAACTCGAAGCGCAGCGTGCGTGCACCGGCGCTGTCGGCCGTGAACACGAAGCACTGTTGCACCGCGCTGCCGTCGCCGGCACCGGCGGCCGTGCGTTCGCCCACCGACAGGCTGCAGCCCGCCGGCGGTTGTGGCGGTTGCCACAGCAGGCCGGAGCCGGGTGCGGCGTCCAGCAGGATCGGCAGCGGCTGGCCGACGTCTGCCTGCAGTTGCATCGTGGGGTGGTCGGCAGCTGGCATGGGCGGGCCTCAAGGGGGCAGTTGGCGCTCGATGATGGCCGCTGCCGGCCTTGAAGTCCATGCCATTGGCCCGACTTGATTTTTCGGCGCGGTAATACGCATTCCGCAACGCGTGGGAACTGCGGTACCGTGCGGCACTCAAAGCCCGGCGGCCCGCCGGCGGGCCTGTACCCCCAAACTCTGGAGACGTTTACTGTGAAACACCTGCTGCTTGCACTTTCTGTCGCCGTGGCCGCTGTGTCGCTGGGCTTGGCCCCGGGCGATGCCGACGCCAAGCGGCTGGGTGGGGGCAAGGCCGCCGGCATGCAGCGCCAGGCGCCGCCGGCCAACGCCACGCCCAACAGCACGCCACCCACCACGGCCGCTGCGCCGGCTGCCGCCGCTGCCCCGGCAGCGGCCACCACCGGTGCCGCTGCGGCTGCTGCCGCGCCCAAGCGCAACTGGATGGGCCCGCTCGCCGGCCTGGCCGCCGGCATCGGCCTGGCCGCGCTGTTCAGCCACCTGGGCATGGGTGAAGGCCTGGCCAATGTGGTGATGATGGTGCTGCTGGCAGCGGCTGCGTTCTTCCTCATCCGCTTCTTGCTGGCGCGCTTTGGCGGCAACGCCATGCGCCGCAACGGCCCACAGTTGGCGGGTGCGGCTGCTGGAGCGGGTGCCGGTGCAGCGTCAACGGGCTGGCAGCAACCCAGCCCGGCGGTGACCCAGCCGCCCGTGATGCTGCGCAACGCCTTGCAGGAGACGTCGGCGCCAGTTGCGACCGTGCCGTCGCAGCCCGCAGCCGTTCCGGTTGAATTGCCTGGTGGCATGGCCACGGCCGACTTTGAGCGCCTGGCCAAGATGGTGTTCATCCGCATGCAGGCCGCCAACGACGCAGGCAATGTTGACGATCTGCGCAAGTTCACCACCCCCGAGCTGTTTGCCTCGCTGCGGCTTGACTTGCAAGAGCGTGGTGTGGCGGCGCAGCACACCGACGTGGTGCAGGTTGACGCCCGGGTGGTCGAGGTGGTGCAGGACAACGGCCAGGACATCGTCAGCGTGCGCTTCCATGGCCTGGTGCGTGAGGCGGCTGATGGCGCAGCCGAGCCGTTCAACGAGCTGTGGCACCTGGTGCGCCCCGCCGCTGGCGGCGGTGACTGGGCGATTGCCGGCATCACACCGCTGCAATGACGCCGCATGCCCACCTGCCCGGCGGCGGGTGGGCAGCACAGCAGCCACGGCCTTCGGGCCGTTTTTTTTGGCCTGCATACACTGCGGGCCAACGCCGCTCCCGGTGCTGATTGTTGAGGCTCTGCCCGTGACACGTCCTGCACGTCTTGCCCCCCTTTGCTTGCTGCTGCTGGCGGCGTTGTGCAGCACCGCTGGCGCCTTGGCGCAAACCGCACCAGGCAGCGCCGCACCGGCCGCACCCGCAGCGTCGGGCCCGACGCTGCGCGCCGAGGCCGCCAAGCCGCTGGTGGCAGCGCAAGAGGCGCTGAAGGCCAACAACTTTGCCGACGCGCTGGCCCGCATCGCCGAGGCCGAAGCGCTGCCGGGGCTGACACCCTACGAGCGCTACATCACCCAGCGCCTCAAAGCACCGGCGCTGTTCGGCAACGGTGACGCCGCTGGCGCGCTGCTGGTGTTTGAGCAGGTGCTGGCCTCGGCGCTGTTGCCCAGTGCCGACAGGCCGGCGCTGGCCGAGGCCACCATCAAGCTGGCCCTGCAGCAGAAGAAATACGACACCGTCGCCGCGCTGATGAAGGACTACCTGGCCGCCGGCGGCGCCAATGCCGAGTTGCTCGGCCTGTACCCGCAGGTGCTGAGCCTGCTGGGCGACCATGCCGGTGTCATCACCCGCCTGCTGCCGCTGGTGGCGGCCGACGCTGCAGCACGCCGCAGCACACCCGAGGCCACGCTGCGCCTGCTGGCGGCCAGCCAGAACCTGGTCAAGGACAGCGCCGGCTACATGCGCACGCTGCAATCACTGGCCAGCAGCACCGGCAAGACCGAATATTGGGACGAGCTGATCAATCGAACTGTGCGCATGGACGGCTTTGCCGACGAGCGCCTGCGCCTGGACGTGTACCGCCTGCGCCAGGCGGTGGGCATCGCGCTGGAGGCCGACGAAATCGGTGACATGGCCCACCGCGCCAACCAGGCCGGCCTGCCGGCCGAAGCACAGGCTTTGTTGGACACCGGTTTTCGCAGCGGCTTGTTGGGCAAGGGTGTCAACGCAGCGGCCGACCAGAAGCTGCGCGACGCCGCCACCAAGGCTGCGGCGCTTGACCGCGCCACGCTGGCCGACAGCGAGGCGGCGGCGCTGAAAGCCGCCAACGGCAACGCGCTGGTCGGGCTGGGCATGGCCCTGTCAGCCACCGGCGCGCATGAGCGTGGCCTGGCGCTCATCAGCCAGGGCCTGGCCAAGGGCGGCCTGCGCCGGCCCGACGATGCCCAGCTGCACCAGGGCGTGGTGGCGCAGCGCGCCGGCAAGCCCGACCAGGCCCGCGCCGCGTTTGCGGCCGTCAAAGGCAGCGACGGCACGGCCGCGCTGGCACAGCTGTGGACCCTCTACCTCGACAGCCCGGCGCGCAAGTGACGCCCCGGCAAACCCGCTGAAAGCCCCCTGATGAGCGCTCTGATCCTCGGCCTGTTGATGTTTCTGGGCATGCACTCTGTGCGCTTTGTCGCCGACGGCTGGCGCAGCCAAACCGTGGCACAGCGTGGCATCGGCACCTGGAAGGGCCTGTACACGTTGGTGTCGCTGGTCGGCCTGGGGCTGATCATCTGGGGTTACGGCCAGGCCCGGGTGGAGCCGCTCGTGCTGTGGGCCAGCCCGCTGTGGACACGCCACCTGGCGGCCCTGCTGGTGCTGCTGGCGCTGGTGCTGCTGGCTGCGGCCTACGTGCCGCGCAATGCCTTCAAGGCCAGGCTGCACCACCCGATGGTGCTGGGCGTCAAGGTCTGGGCACTGGCCCATCTGCTGGCCAACAACACGCTGGCCGATGTGCTGCTGTTCGGCGGCTTCCTGGTCTGGGCGGTGCTGTGTTTTCGCTCGCTGCGCCAGCGCGACCGGGCTGCCGGCGTGGTGTACCCGGCGGGCACGGCGGCTGGCACGGCCATGGCGCTGGGCCTGGGCGTGGTGCTGTGGGCGCTGTTTGCCTTCAGCCTGCACGGCCTGTTGTTCGGTGTGCGGCCGTTCGGCGGCGGCTGATTCAAGCCTTGGGCGGCGCCGCAGGGTCGTCCGGCCCCACGCCGAACAGCTGGTCGAACACCGTCTCACCTTCCAGCTCACGCGCGTCCAGGCCTTTGAGCACCTCTTGCAGCGGTGGCTGCACGCGCGCTGCCGGGCCAACGCCAGGCCGCGCAGGTGCCGGCAACGGCGCCGGCAACGGTGCGGCCACCGGCGCGGCCACCGATTTCGGCAGCACGCCAGGGGTGGTGCGCGCCCAGTTGCGGTCGGTGGGGGGGGCAGGGCGCTTGTCGCTCATGGGCCTGAAGCCTAATCAACGCCACCCGGCGCAAAGCGCTGAACTGCGCTGCCAGGCGGCGCCAGTTCAGGCGCCAGTGCGGGCCGCCGGGCGTTTGTCACAGGCCGCTAGCCCGTCTTTCTCAATTCACCCCTGACACCACTGCTAAGTTGTTGATTTGACTTGCGCGAGACCCGTAGGTCTCCACTACATGACGATTTCTGCGGTGGCTTGTCTGGCTTGCGCTGGGGTGATCTTCGGTGGCGGCTGGCCCGGCAAGCTCAGCCGCAGTTGGTCCAGCAGCATGCGGTGTTCGGCCTCGGGCTGCGTGTATCGCGACAAGGTCAACTCGCGGCCATCGGTGGTGGGCAGATGCACGTCCACCATCTGCATGGTCTTGAACTTGGCGAGCACCTCGCGCGGTGTGGTGCCGCCGGCCAGCGCCCGCAGCTTGGCCTTCAGGGTGACCTGCAGGCAGTACGCCAGGAAGGCCACGAAGATGTGGGCCTCGATGCGCTCCTCGGTCTTGTGGAAGATCGGCCGGATGGCCAGGTCGTGCTTGATCTCCTTGAAGGCCTGCTCGACTTCGGTGAGCTGGATGTAGAACGTCCACAGGGCATCGGGCTCGTGCGCCGTGAGGTTGGTGCGCAGCAGGTAGCGGCCCTCGCGTCTGCGCACCTGGCGCAGCTTGTGGCGGTCCAGGCTGAACTCCAGGCTGGCCGTGCTCGAGGCCTCCTTGGGCCAAGTCACCCTCACCAGGCCCGCCGCGCGCCCGGCGTCGTGCTTGGCCGCGCCGAGCTTCATCAGCAACTGCTCGCGCGTCAGGCTCTGGCCTTGCAGCGCCAACAAGCGCTCGATGTAGCGCCTCAGCCGCTTGCGCCGCATGCCGCGCTCCTTGTCGATGCGCGCGTCGCTTTGCGCCAGCACGTACACGTCCTCCTCGGTGGCCAGCCGCTTGACCTGCACGCCGTCGCGCACCTTGGCCCAGGGCCGGTTCAGGAAGGCCTGCTCCAGCTTCGTCAGCCGGCCCTTGGGTGTGCCCACGAGGTAGCTCGCGCCGATGCTGCGCATCTTGGCCAGGCTGTCCTCGGTGGGAATGCCGCGGTCCATCACCCAGATGCGGTTGGCGCGGCCGTAGCGCTTCTCGATGCGGTCCAAGAAGCCACTCAAGGTCGTGCTGTCGGCGGTGCCACCGCCCATGACTTCGTAGCTCAGCGGGAAGCCCTCGGGGGTGACGATCAGTGCGATCACGACCTGGCGGCAATCGCCCCGTTTGTCGCGGCTGTAGCCGAACTGGCGCAGATCGTCCGGCCCTCGGTCTTCATCGGTCTCGAAGTAGGTGCTGGTCAGGTCGTACAGCAGCACGTCGAACTTCGCGCCGAAGAGCTCACCCCAGCGCCGCACGAGGAACTTGAAGAGATCGTTCTTGTGCTCCACGAGCCTGTCCAGGCAGCGATACAGCGTGTTCTTCTCGGCCAGCGCGAAGTCCGAATCCAGCAGGTCGGCCATCGCGCTTGCGTCGAACCACTGGCGGTGCAGCCGCCACTCCGAGCCCGGATCGATGAGGCGGTAGGTCACCAGCGTCTTGAGCACCTTCAGCCACGGCGTGTTGCCCTGCGCACGCGCCAACCGCGGGCGCCAGAAGCTGTCGAGTTCGAGCTGCTGCCACAGCTGCAGCGCCAGCCAGCATGCACCCCATTGACGCGGCCGACGCAGACTGAGCTCGCTCAAGCGCACGCCGATGGCATCCACGTCGTCCACCGGCATCGACCCGGCGGGGAACAGCGCCACCTGGCGCCGTGTGCCGGCGTCCTGCAGCTCGATGGTCTTGCGCCAGGCCTCGCGCTGGCTGGCGTTGATCTCGCCCAGATACAGCACCTGGCGCTGCACCACGCGGCCGTCGCTGCAGCGGCGGTTCTCCACCACGCTCCAATAATCGTGGGTCTTGCCGTCCTTCTTGCGTCGGTTGCAGCGCAGGAACATGGACGCAAATTCTGGGTACCCAAAGCCCTGTGCGCAAGGACCAAGGTCTCCACTACAGACCCCATCGCCGAGCGTGCCATACGCATCAACGACTTGCGCCGCAGTTGACGCTCAACTCACAGGTTATCCACGGAAATCTGAGAAAGACGGGCTAGACCTGGACGAGGCCACGCGCTGGATCGAGGGGCTGGACCGCATCCAC
>JANNMP010000020.1:0-1726 GCA_031398015.1 Burkholderiaceae bacterium | reverse complement strand
GGCTGGCGCGTCACTGGGCGGCATGGCGGGCATGCATGCCCAGGGCGGGCTGCCGATCCCGGGCATCACCCACATCGGCCAGCCTTACTGGGTGGAGCATGGGCAGGGCATGGACCGAGAAGCGTTCGGGCTGCTGGCAGCCAGCTGGCTGGAAGACAAGATTGCCGAAATCGGCGCCGAGAACGTGGCCGCGTTCATCGGCGAGCCGGTGCAGGGCGCCGGCGGCGTGATCATTCCACCAGCCAGCTACTGGCCCGCCATCCAGCGCATCTGCGACAAACACGGTGTGCTGCTGGTCAGTGACGAGGTGATCTGCGGCTTCGGCCGCACAGGGGCCTGGTTTGGCTGCGAGACCTTTGGCTTCCAGCCTGATCTGATGACCTTCGCCAAAGGTGTGACCAGTGGCTATGTGCCGCTGGGCGGCGTGATGGTCGGTGAGCGGGTGGCCCGGGTGCTGATCGAGCAAGGCGGTGAGTTCGAGCATGGTTACACCTACTCGGGCCACCCGGTGGCCTGTGCGGTGGCGCTGGCCAACATCGGCCTGATCCAGCAGCAGGGCCTGGTGGCCCATGTGCATGACAACGTGGGCCCGCATCTTGCTGAAGCTTTTGCGCTGTTGGCCGAGCACCCGCTGGTGGGTGCCGCCGAAACCTGCGGCCTGATGGGAGCGCTGTTGTTGGTCAAGGACAAAGCCAAACTCACGCCGTTCAACGCCGACGTCGGCATCGGCATGGTCTGCCGCGGGCATTGCTTTGCCAACGGGCTGATCATGCGGGCGGTGGGCGCGCGCATGATCATTGCGCCGCCGCTGGTCATCACCCGGGCGCAGATTGACGAGCTGGTGGCCTTGATCCGGCGTTGTCTCGACCTGACCCTGGCCGACGCACAGCGGGGTGGCTGGTTGTGATGCGGCTTGTGATGCTTGTTGCGTGCACGCCCAGGCATCCCCTGATAAGCAGCACGCCGCCGCCTGCTTAGACTGCGCCCCAGCCCCCACCGCAACCTGCAAGATCGCGCCCTTTGGAGAGCCCTTCATGAACTGCACGTCTGGTCTGTCGATGGCTTCGCTGGCCCTGGCCTTGCTGGCGGCGGCAACGCCGGCCCAGGCGCAAGAGGAAGAGAAGATCCTCAACATCTACAACTGGTCCGACTACATCGCCGAAGACACGCTGAAAAACTTCGAGAAGGAGACCGGCATCAAGGTGCGCTACGACAATTTCGACAACAACGAGATCGTGCATGCCAAGCTGGTGGCCGGCAAGACCGGCTATGACATCGTGGTGCCCAGTTCGCACTGGGCCAAGCTGCAAGTTGACGGTGGCCTGCTGGCCAAGATCGACAAGGCCAAGATCCCCAACCTGAAGTTCCTCGACCCGGCGGTGCAGGCCCAGTTGGCGCGGCTGGACCCGGGCAATGAGTTCATGGTCAATTGGCTGTGGGGCTACACCACGGTGGGCATCAATGTCGACAAGGTGAAGGCAGCACTGGGCAGCACGCCGATGCCCGCCAATGTGTGGGACCTGGTGTTCAAGCCCGAGTACACAGCCAAGCTCAAGGGCTGCGGTGTGTCGTTCCTGGATTCGGCGTCCGAAGTGCTGCCCGCCGCGCTGCACTATCTGGGCAAGGCGCCGTACAGCAAGGTGCCGGGTGACTATGCCCAGGCCGCCCAGCTGCTCAAGACCATCCGCTCACATGTCACGCTGTTCAGCA
The DNA here is from genome assembly GCA_031398015.1 of Burkholderiaceae bacterium. GTDB lineage: Bacteria > Pseudomonadota > Gammaproteobacteria > Burkholderiales > Burkholderiaceae_C > Pseudaquabacterium. The sequence goes on along the minus strand of JANNMP010000020.1, from coordinate 16 downwards.
GCTCGGGCTACATCAA
>JANNMP010000617.1:0-1601 GCA_031398015.1 Burkholderiaceae bacterium | reverse complement strand
ACAAAGTCGCTGGCCAGCATGCTGGCGTTGCCGTAGCGGTGGCTGGTCTGCAGGCCCACCATGCCGGCCATCAGCGGGTGGTCATCTGGGATCGCGCCCCAGCCCATCAGCGTGGGGATCACCGGCACGCCGGTCAGCTCGGCAAACTCGACCAGCAGGTCACTGGCATCGGCATTGATGACGCCACCGCCGGCCACGATCAGCGGCTTGCTGGCTGCCATCAGCATGTCGAGCGCACGCTCCACCTGCTTGCGGCTGGCGGCGGGCTTGTACACCGGCAGGGGCTCGTAGGTGTCGATGTCGAACTCGATCTCGGCCATCTGCACATCAAACGGCAGGTCGATCAGCACCGGCCCCGGCCGCCCCGAGCGCATCAGGTGGAAGGCTTGCTGGAAGCTTCGTGGCACCAGCGCCGGCTCACGCACGGTGACGCTCCACTTGGTGACCGGCTTGCTGATGGATTCAATGTCCACCGCCTGGAAGTCTTCCTTGTACTGCCGGGCCCGGGGCGCCTGGCCGGTGATGCACAAGATCGGGATGCTGTCGGCAATGGCCGAATACAGGCCGGTGATCATGTCGGTGCCGGCCGGGCCGCTGGTGCCGATGCACACACCGATGTTGCCGGCCTTGGCCCGGGTGTAGCCCTCGGCCATGTGGCTGGCCGCCTCGACATGGCGGGCCAGGATGTGCGAAATCGATTCACGTTCGCGCAGCGCCGCATACAGCGGGTTGATGGCCGCCCCCGGCACACCGAAGGCCTGGGTGATGCCCTCTTTCTCCATCACCAGCACGGCGGCCATGGCGGCCTTCATCTTTGCCATCGTTGATCTCCTGGGGGTTGCCAATCAGTGCCTGGATGGTGGCGGTAGCAGCGTCAACGCGGAAGCCCTGCACCGGGCATGACGGTTATTCCGCTTTGGAATACAGGCCACCTGTGCCCCAATCCGGGCCATGGACCGCATCCAAGCCGTCAAGCTGTTCATCCGCGTCGTCGATCTGGGCTCGTTCAGCAAGGCGGCGGCCGAGTTGGGGCTGGGCCAGCCGGCGGCCACCAAGCAAGTGGCGCAGCTTGAGGCCAAGCTCGGCTCGCGCCTGCTGCACCGCTCAACCCACGGTGTGACGCCAACCGAGATCGGTGCGCTGTACTACGAGAAGTGCAAGCTCATCGCCCACCATGTGGAAGAGGCCGAGTCGGTGGCGGCGCTGCTGCAGTCGCAATTGCAGGGCGGCTTGCGCATCAGCAGCTCGGTGGCATTTGGCCGCCGTGTGTTGGTGCCGCTGGTGATGCGCTTCATGCAGCTGAACCCGAAGCTGCAGATCGAGCTGAGCTTCGAAGACCGCTATGTCGACCTGGTGGAGCACGGCGTGGACATCGCCATCCGCATGGGCCGGCTGGCCGATTCAACGCTGGGCTCACGCTTTCTCGGCATCAACCCCTGGGTGGTGGTGGGCGCGCCCGGCTACCTGGCGCAGCGTGGTGTGCCGGCCTGCCTGGCTGACCTGCAACAGCACGACGCGCTGGTCTACAGCACGGTGCAGGGTGACGCACGCTGGCTGTTCACCAGCGCCGACGGCCAGCAGCACCCCACTGCCGTGCGTGG
>JANNMP010000478.1:0-3878 GCA_031398015.1 Burkholderiaceae bacterium | reverse complement strand
GAATCCGAATTGCTGGCAGATGTCGCGCGCCAGGAGCTGGCTGCACGAAGCGACACGTTGGGCGCCGTCAAAGAGAAGAGTGCACTCAGGATTGCTGCCTTTCGGGGTCAAGCCCTGATTGGCTGGACCTATGCCACGCATGACGGATCGGGCCTGCTGCACATGGTCAATTCAGGCGTCGCGCCCGCAGAGCGACGGCAGGGCATTTACTCAGAACTCGCCCGCTTGGTCATTGAACATCGCAGATCGCAAGGCTGTGTGGCCATCCTGTCGCGGCACGCGGCAAACAACAACCTGGTCATCATCGCCAAGCTCAAACTGGGATTCTTCGTCTCCGGCTTTGAGTACTCGGAGGTCTATGGCCCGCTCGTGCGTCTGACGTTTCTGCTCGGGCCACTGCGGCAACGGCTGTACCAACTACGCTCTGCACCAATTCGCCGGGCGAAGCCCAAGCCTGACGCCTGAGCCCGCTTGCCAAGGTGCAGGCTTGCAGGCAGACTTGCTGCACTTGGGCCATGCTTGCATTGGAGAAACGTTGATGCGCCAGCTTGTATTTGCCTCAGCATTGGCGCTGATGGCGCCCATTGCCAACGCGCAACTGCCGTGTCCGGTGCTTCAAACCGATTGTTCGCGCGCCTTTGCGATGCTCAACACCACCGTTGAGCTGGCGTCGCCGCAAACTGGCGACGCCAATTTCAGCTATTTCATTGGCGGCACATACGGTGACCACACACCCTCCGTCGTTGCCAACCAAACGCGGTTTCAAACTGACCTGCGCGTGCGGTCGAGCAACGCGCTGTTGGCGCATGCCTATGCCACAACCCAGGACGGCCTGGTGTTTGCCAACGCCAGTGCGGCCGTGGATTTGGCAGCCGGGCAAGTGCGGGCCAAACTGAATGGCCGCGAGGCCGCGCTGCCGCCACAGTCTCTCTTCGAGAGCAGCGGCGCCGAGGTGGTGGCCGTCCTGCAGGACACGGTGCTTTTCCAGCTTCCGTTGAATTTCAACGGTGGAACCGCATCGTTTCGATGGACCGTCGACGGAACCATCAACGCAGCGCGACAAACCGCTGCGGGGCCGACGTTCGCAGAAGCAAGCGTCAGTGCGGGCGGCCCGGCCACAACAAGGCGCTGGACAACGCCCGGCCCGTTCCTCCAGGTGTTGAGCGCCGAGCTTGCCCTTCCCGCGCTGCCTGGTTTCACGCTTCCAACAACGCTGACGTCGCAATTGCGGCTGGGCTCCGGGTCGGGTGCCGGCGGCTACGACGTTGATCTCGACAACACGGCAACCCTGTCGATCGTCGTTCCTGACGGCGTCACATGGACGAGCGAGAGCGGCCTTCTTCTCTCCGCTGTGCCGGAGCCACAGCCCATGCTGCTGCTCGCGGCCGGCCTGGCCATCGTTGCGGCCAGGGTTCGCGCCCGGCAATCTGTTGCGTCGTCCACCAAGGGCGCCTGACCCCACGCAACCAGGCCCGTTGGGCAGACTGCGGCAAGCCGCCAGCGCCGGCCAGCGCAGCGGCTGGCTGCCAGCGCTGCAGGTTCGGGTCAGGCCGGCTTCGCTGTCAGGCCGGCGTCAAGCCGCCGCGCCCTGCCGCAATCCGCTGATCGCCGGGCCAGCCAGTCCGGCCAGCCCACCAGGCGGGCGGCCCGCATCCTGCGCCAGCAGATGGCTGCGCCCGCCCACGCTGCACAGTTGCTGCAGATCGGTGCAGCGCAGCGCCAGGTCATCGGCCTCGGCGATGTGGGCGCGGTGGCGCTGCAGTGCGGCACTGGCCAGTTCCAGCAGCCTGGCATTGCGGGTGCGCTGCACCGCCAGCAGCAGCTCTTCAACCGCGCGCTGGTGGCGCCCGGCCAGGCCCTGCGACAACGCGGTGCGGCTGATCTCGTTGATCTCGGCATGGGCGGCGCGCACGGTTGCGCCCAGCGTGGGTGCCGGGTCACAGGCCTTGGCCAGCATCTCGGTCACCTGCTTGCTGACGCAAAAGCGCAGGCCGGCGCTGCGCACCCACTGCTCGGCCTGCTGCGGCGTGAGCCCGGCAGCAGCGCTGGTGGCGATCAGTGCCAGCAGGTTGCCGGCGGCTTCAACGTCAAAGCCCGGCGCCAGCAGCTCGTCGGCCACCGGCACCAGGCAAGCCTGCAGCGCCCAGCGGTCTTGCGCCTGCACGGCCACCAGCGCCTGCACCATCAGCCCCAGGCGGCGCAGGCGCGGGCTGCGGTCCAGCGCCGGGTCATCGGGCAGCGCCAGTTTGGCCAGCTTGGCCAGCGCGGTCTGCATGCGCACATGGCATTGGCGCAGGCCGTCGGCGTCGTTTTGCTGCAGCCGTGCCATGGCCAGCAGCAGCAGGGCCTGGTGGTCAAAGGCCGCAGATTCACAACCGATGTCGGCGGCATGCGCCAGTGCGGCCAGCGCCACCTCGGGCGCGGCCGCATACCAGGCCAGGATGGCGTATTTCTGCGCCCGCACAACTGAGTAAGGCGTGATCTCGGTGGCCTGGCGGTAGGCGTTGATGGCGCCGGCAAAGTCACCCTGCTCGGCGTGGATGCGGCCCATCACGTCATAGGCGTCAGCGTACTTCGGCTCGTCGGCCAGCAGGTTCTGGATCGTCGACACCGCTTCGCCCGCCTGGCCGCCGGCCTCCAGCACACGCGCCAGGCCCAGCTTGGCCCAGGGCACGGCCTTGTCGGCCAGCACAGCGGCATACATCGCGGTGGCCAGCGGCAGCCGCTCCAGCCGGATGGCCAGCTCGGCGCCGATGCGCGCCGCATGGCTCCAGAAGGGGCCGCGCGCTGTGTAGCGCTGCTCGCACAGGGCCAGCGCGTCGGCATGGCGGTTGGCGTCGATGGCGTCGAAGATCTCGCGCAGCGAATCCTTGCGCAGAAACGCGCCGATCAGCCGCTCTTCCAGCTTGGCCGGCGTGTAGGGCTTGATCACAAAGCCGTCCAGCGCCGATTCAGCCACCTCGGCCACCACCCGGTACGAGGCTTGTGACGACAGCATCACCACCACCGTGCGCAGCGACAGCAGGCCGCTGCGGCGCAGCTCGTCGATCAAGTCCTGCCCCAGCGCGCCATGGTCGAGCTGGTATTCACACAGCAGCACGTCCACGCCCAGGGTCTGCATGTGCTGGCGCGCCTCGTGCGCGGTGCCGCACTGCAGCACCTGGCCCACGCCCAGCATGCGCAAATGCGATGCCAGCATGCTGCGCGCCGTGGCATGGCCGTCGACCACCAGCGCACGCGAGCGGCCGCCAAAGCGTGGCTGGATGCTCAGCTGATGATCAAGACTGCCCACTCGCGCCCACTTGTGCCCACGCCCGTCTGCTCCCCGTGCGCCAGGCCGGTGGCCTGTGCATTCCGGTGTATCGGCCGGGCCCGGGCATGACTTGAGGCCGCGCTCAGAGCCCCAGCAGCGTGGTGTCGAACGCGCGCTCCACAAACCACACGGCGGCCAGCGCCGCAATCAGCAGCGAGCCGCCCCACAGCAGCACGCGGCGGTAGAACACACCACGCCGCAGCACATAGGCCAGCGGCAGAAAAACCGCCACGATGGCCAGCTGCCCCACTTCCACGCCCAGGTTGAAGCCCAGCAGCGCCAGCGCCAGCGCGCCCTGCGGCAGGCCCAGGTCAGCCAGCACGGTGGCAAAGCCGAAACCGTGCACCAGGCCGAAGGCGAAGGCCACTGTCCAGCGCCGGCCCTGGAACAGCGGCCAGACATTGTTCAGCGCCGCCAGCACCACGCTGGCGGCGATGCTGGCTTCCACCCAGCGCGAGGGCAGCGACACCCAGCCCAGCGTGGCCAGGCTCAGCGTGACCGAATGCGCCACGGTGAATGCGGTGACGATGCGCAGCACCTCCCACACCGCCTGGCCGGGCCGGGC
>JANNMP010000432.1:0-16145 GCA_031398015.1 Burkholderiaceae bacterium | reverse complement strand
GGCCCAGGCGCTGCAGCGTGTCCAGGCTGGCCAGCGCATGGCCGGTCTGCAGCAGCTTGATCATTTCATCGAACATGCGCGAGATGGGCACGTTGGCCAGCAGCGGCGCGGTCTCGGCAATCGGCGCGCCGGTGTGCTTCTCGAACGTGAAGCCCAGCTTGGCGGCAAAGCGCACCGCGCGGATGATGCGCACCGGGTCTTCGCGGTAGCGCGTGGCCGGGTCGCCGATCAGGCGCAGCAGCTTCTTCTTCACGTCGGCAAAACCGCCGTGGTAGTCAACCACCACCTGGGTCTCGGGGTCGTAGTACATGGCGTTGACGGTGAAGTCGCGGCGCGCCGCGTCTTAGATCTGCGGGCCCCAGACGTTGTCGCGCAGCACCCGGCCGCTGGCGTCCACCGCAAGCGCGCTGCCGGCCAGCGCGGCCTTGCTGGTCTTCTCGTTGCCGGGCACTTGCGTGGCTTCGCTGCTGTCCATGTAGGCGCGGAAGGTCGACACCTCGATCACCTCGTGCTCGCGCCCACGGCCATGGATCACGTGCACGATGCGAAAGCGCCGGCCGATGATGAAGGCGCGGCGGAACAGCGATTTCACCTGCTCGGGGGTGGCGTCGGTGGCAACGTCGAAATCCTTCGGCCGCAGGCCCACCAGCAGGTCACGCACCGCGCCGCCCACCACATAGGCAGCGTGGCCGGCCTGCTGCAGCGTGCGCACCACCTTGACTGCGCGTTCGTCGACCAGCTTGGGGTCGATGCCGTGCACGCTGGCCGGCACGTCCACACGCCGCCCGGCCGGGATGGGCGGCGGCAGCGGCACGGCTGCCGGGGCGGCAATGGGTGTGGCAACGGGTGTGGCAACGGATGTGGCAACGGGTGCAGCGGCGGCGCCAGCCGCAGCCGCTGCAGCACCCTAGCCCAGCAGGCGGCTGATGAAATTTTTGATCATGGAAACAACCTCAGGATGCGCCAGCCGCGCTGCGTTGCAATGGCTTCGAGCGCCGGGCTGGGATTGGTGGCCACCGGCACGTGCACCAGCTCGAGCAGCGGCAGGTCGTTGGTGGAATCGCTGTAGAAGACGCTGGTCTCGATGTCGGCCCAGCGTTGGCCCAGCTGCGCCAGCCAGCTGTGCAGGCGGGTGACCTTGCCGTCACGAAAGCTCGGCACGCCATCGATGCGGCCGGTCACGAAGCCGTTGTCGTCGCGCTGCAATTGCACTGCCAACAGGTGCGCAACGCCAAAGGCGTCGGCAATCGGCCGGGTGACGAATTCATTGGTGGCGGTGACGATGGCCACCAGGTCACCGGCCTGCTGGTGGGCGCGCAGCAGCGCAAAGGCCGGCGCCAGCAGCTGCGGCTGCATCACCTCGGCCATGAAGCGCGCGCTGGCCGCAGCCTGCTCGGCCAGCGGCCTGCGGCGCCAGGCTGCGGTGCTGAAGTCGACGTAGGCGTCGATGTCGAGTGTGCCGGCCTGGTACTGGGCAAAGAAACTGTCGTTGGCGCGGCGGTGGGTGTCGGCATCCACCCAGCCGAGGCGGACCATGAACTCGCCGAAGGCATGGTCGCTGTCGCCGGGGATCAGCGTGCCGTCCAGGTCGAACAGGGCAAGCCGTCTGCACTGGGTCATGGCAACGCACGGCTGCGTGTGTCGGCCAGCATCTTCTTGAGCAGCGGCACGGTCACGTGGCGCTTTTCGGCGAGTGAATAGCCGTCAAGCCGGTCGAGCACGGCCATCAGATGCGACAGATCGCGGTCATGGTGGGTCAGCAGGTGGGCAATCACCTCGTCGGGCAGCAGGATGCCGCGGCGGTCAGCCTCGCGCCGCAGCGCAGCGCGGGTGTCGGCGTCGGCCAGCGGCTGCAGCACAAACACATGGCCCCAGCCCAGGCGGCTGCGCAGGTCGTCACGCAGTGGCAGATCCACCGGCGGCAGGCGGCCGGCCGCCGCCCATTGCTGGCCCAGGCTGCCGGCCTCGACAAACAGCGCAAACGCCGCTTGCTGCTGCGCTGCATCCAGTGCCTCGCAACCATCGACCACCACCAGGCTGCAGGCGTCGTCCAGCGGCCACGGCGCGGCGCTGCGTGTATCGAACCAGACCACACGCCCACCGTGGCTGCGGTGTTGCGCGGCCAGCGCCTGCAACAGCCGGCTCTTGCCACTGCCTGCCGGCCCCCACAGGTACACCGGCGGTGCTGCGGTTTGCCCCGGCAGCAGGCCCAGCAGGTGCTGCACCGCCTGGGCATTGCGGCCGACCAACAGCGCATCGAAGCCGTCGCTGGGCGGCGTGCAAATCGGCAAGGGCAGCTGTTGCATCGGCACAGGCTTTCAGCCGGTGAACAAGGCGCTGGCGCGGTAGGCTGCCAGCATGCGGCGCAGGGCCACCAGGGCCACCGCGCTGGCCGGCAGCGCGATCAGCACACCGACAAAGCCGAACAGTTGGCCAAAGGCCAGCAGCGCAAAGATCACCGCCAGCGGGCTCAGGCCGATGCGCTCGCCCACCAACCGGGGTGTCAGCACAAAACTCTCCAGCAACTGGCCCAGGCCGTACACAGCGGCCACAAGCAGCACCCCGCCCAAGCTGGCGAACTGCAGCACCGCTGCCATCAGCGCCAGCGCCATGCCCAAGCCGAAGCCCAGGTAGGGGATGGCCACCAGCAGGCCGGTGAACACACCCACTGGCAGCGCCAGGTCCAGCCCCGCCAGCGCCAGCGCCACGGCGTAGTACACCGCCAGGGCCAGCATCACCAGCAACTGGCCCCGCAGGTACTGGCCCAGCACGGCGTCGCACTCCTCGAAAAAGCCGTCCACGGCGCCACGGGCGCGCGGTGGCACCAGGCCCTGCGTGCGTGCCACCAGCCTTGGCCAGTCCAGCAGCAGGTAGAACAGCACCACCGGCACCAGGATGGCATTGCCCACCAGCGACAGCAGCACGCTGCCGCCGATGCGCGCCGACGCCAGCGCGGTGGCCAGCCACTCGTCGGTGTTGGCGTCCAGCAATTGGGTCAACCAGGCCTTGATGCTGGCGACGTCAAGCGTGAAGTCGATGCCCAGGCGGGCCAGCATTGGCGCCAGCGCGGTGTTCAGCCGGTCCAGCAGCACTGGCACCTGGGCCTTCAGCAAGGGCAGCTCCTTGGCCATCACCGGCACGATCAGCAGCAACACGGCCAGCGCGGCGGTGAGTGCCAGCACCTCCACCAGCACCACCGCCAGCACACGTGGCAGGCCGCGGCTGTGCGCCCGCTCGACCACCGGCTGCAGTGCGTAGGCCAACATCGCCGCCACCACAAACGGCGTCAGCACTGGCGCCACCAACCAAAGCGCCAGCGCCAGCGCGGCGGCGAGAGCGGTCCAGCTGAGGAATTGACGTTGGGGCGGGAGACAGGGTCATCGGCAGGGTTTGCCTGGGCGGCCGGGTGGGCGGCGGGGTGTGCGGCCGGGTTGGCGGCCGGGTTGGCGGCCGGATATGCAGCCGGATATGCGGCCAGATGTGCGGCACTGTGGTGCCGGTTGCGCCTGCTGCGCGGGCCCGAGGCCTGGCCTGCGCGGCGCTGCCATTGTAAGAGCCGGGGTCAATGCAGCCGGGGCGCGCCGTCGCGGCGCAGCGCGGCCAGGCGTTCATGCAGCACCTGTGCGTCGGCGGCGTCGGGCCGCGCGGCCAGGTAAGCGGCCAGGTCGTCAGCGGCTTCGCTGGGGCGGCCCAGCTCGGCCCAGGTCAGGCCGCGGTCACGCTGCTCTTCGGCCGCATGCGGCAGCAGCAGCACCAGGCGCTGCTGCACTGCCAGCAGGCGCGGCCAGTCTTCGCCGCTGCGGTGGATTTCCTTCAGGTTGAACAGCAGCCTGGCCAGGATGTCGCGCGGCGGCGCGGCCTGCAGGAACAGGCCCAGCGGGGTTTCAAAGTCGCCCTCCAGCCCGTGGCGGCTGCGGTAGGGCACCAGGCGCTCGTCCAGCGCCTCGCGTGACAGTGAGCGGCCGTTGAACGGGTCGATCACCACCTCGCCCTGGGGCAGGCGCAGCTTGATCAGGAAGTGGCCGGGGAAGCACACGCCGTGGGCTTGCAGGCCAAGCTGCGTGGCCAGCTCGATGTAGACCAACGCCAGCGTGATGGGGATGCCGCGCCGGCTGGCCAGCACCTCATGCATGTGGCTGTTGCGGCGGTCGTGGTAGTTGTTCAGGTTGCCGGCAAAGCCCAGCTCGACGAAGAAATAGTGGTTCAGCGAGCGCAGCCGGCGCAGCGGCGGCGCGTCGGCGGGCAGCCGGGCCTTGAGGCGCCCGCCGAGGCGGTCGATCTCACCGAGCACGGCCTGGGCGTCCAGGTCTGGGTGGTCGTCCTGGGCCACGCAGATGGCGGCCTCCAGCAGGGCAAAACCGGCGTCCTCGGCCACCAGGCTGGCGATGTACGCCAGGTTGCTGGGCGCGACGAGCTGCAGGTGCTTCATCACCCAAAGTCTAGGCTTTGCGCACCAGGCTGCGCAGCGGCACGCCCAGCAGCGCCAGCACGCCGAAGTACAGCAGCGCGGCCAGCGCCAGCGCCAGCGCCATGGCCAGCGCGCGCTGCAACTCGTGCGCGCCCAGCGCAACCCAGTCGATGCGCCGGGCCGCCAGCGCCATGGCCACACCCATCAACGCGCTGGCGGCGGCCACTTTCAGCAGCAACATGCCCCAGCCTGCAGCCGGCTGCCAGCTGCCACGGCGCTTGAGGCCCCATACCAGCGCGGCGGCATTGGCATTGGCCGCCAGGCCGATCGACAGCGCCAGCGCCGCCACGCCCATGCCAAGGCCGCCGATCAGCAAGGCATTGAGCGCCTGGGTGAGCAGCAGCGCGCCGATGGCCACGCGCATCGGTGTGCGCATGTCCTGCGCGGCGTAGTAGGCCGGCGCGGCCACCTTGACGCCGACCAGGCCAATGACGCCGGCGCCGTAACCCGCCACCGCCAGCGTGGTCATGGCCACGGCATTGGCATCAAACGCGCCACGGTGGAACAGCACCGCCACCATCGGCTGGCCAAACACCAGCAGCGCCACCGCGCAAGGCAAGGCCAGCAGCAACACCAGGCGCAGGCCCCAGTCGAGCAGGCCTGAATAGGCTGCCATGTCGCCATTGGCCCGCGCCGCCGACAGCTGCGGCGTCAGCACCACGCTGAGCGCCACGCCCAGCAACGCGGTGGGCAGCTCCATCAGCCGGTCGGCATAGACCAGCGTGGACACCGCGCCCGTGCCCATGTGGCTGGCAATCTGCGAATTGACCATCAGCGAGATTTGCGCCACCGACACCCCCACCAGGGCGGGCGCCATGTTGGCCAGGATCTGCCGCACCCCCGGGTGGCGCCAGGCCGCCAGCAGCCGCCCCGGCGCCAGCCCCAGGCGCGGCAACATGCCGATCCGCAGCAGCGCCGGCACCTGGATGGCCAGTTGCAGCACGCCACCCACCATCACCCCCACGGCCAGCGCGTAGATGCCCGGCAAGCCACGCGCCGTGAACACCGGCACCAGCAGCAGCGCCGCGCCGATCACGCTGACATTGAGCAGCACCGGCGTGAATGCCGGCACCGCAAACTTGTGCCAGGTGTTGAGCACACCCGAAGCCAGCGCCACCATCGACATGAAGCCGATGTACGGGAACATCCAGCGTGTCATCAGCACGGCCGCGCTGTCGGTGGCGGCATCGAAGCCCGAGGCCAGCAGCCACACCAGCACCGGCGCGGCCACGATGCCCAGCGCACACACGATCAACAGCGCCCAGGCCAGCACGGTGGCCACCGCGTCGATCAAGCTGCGGGTGGCGGCATCGCCGTGGCCGGCGCGGGTGGCGGCCAGCAGCGGCACAAAGGCCTGCGAGAACGCGCCCTCGGCAAACAGCCGGCGCAGCAGGTTGGGGATGCGGAACGCGATCTGGAACGCATCCATCATGGCCGAGGTGCCGAACAGCGCGGCGCCGATCTGCTCACGCACCAGGCCGGTGATGCGCGACAGCAGCGTCAGCGCAGAAACAGAGAACGCGGCCTTGAAGAGATTCATGCGGGCAGGGTTGCGGGGCGTCTTGGGACTTTGGGCCCCAAGGCCGCAGGGCTGCCGCCGACCAGGTCCGAAGCTGGCGATTATAAGAATCAGCCGCAGCCGCCTTTTGCGGCCACCCTGCCACTGCTATACTCTGCGGTCTTTGCCTGGCCTCAACCCGCAGGTCGCCAGCGCAGCAAACCCCGAATTCAGCCAGACAGTTCAGTCACAGGATCAGCACCAGCATGGCCACCGCTTCAAAAGCCAAGAAAAAAACCGTTCGCCTGGCCTCGGGCCGCAAGCGCGTTCGGCAAGACGAGAAGATCAACGCCGCCAACACCGCGCTGCGTTCGAAGTTCCGCACCGTGGTCAAGAATGTGCAGAAGGCGCTGGACAAGGCAGCCGCACCGGGTGGCGACAAAGCCGCCCCTGCCGCCCTGTTCAAGACCGCCCAGAGCGTGATCGACTCGGTGGCCGACAAAGGCATCTTCCACAAGAACAAGGCCGCGCGCCACAAGAGCCGACTGTCGGCCAAGATCAAGGCACTGGCTGCGTCGTCGGCCACCGCCTGAGCGCCGCCCGCAAGTGCAAATCCCGCTGACTGCGGGCGTAGATGCAAAAGCCCGCTGACTGCGGGCGTAGATGCAAAAGCCCGCTGACTGCGGGCTTACATGCAAAAGCCCGCTGACAGCGGGCTTTTTTGTGCCTGGCTCAGCCTGAGCCGGTGGGCGGGTTGAGCAAACACGCCTCGACGACTTGCAGTTCGTTGTCGCGCGCAAAGCCCATCGCAAAATCCCAGGCCATCGGCTCCAGGTCGCGCAGTGCGTCACTGACGATCACGCACTTCAGCCCGTCGATCACCCTGGGCACGCAGTAGGGTGAGTAGCCGATGTGGGCGCCGATGCCTGCCCCCTTGGGCCGGAAGCTCGACAGCGCACCGGCCAGCCGCTCTGACCAGTCACTGGGCCGAAATTCCTTGCCCGCGCGCGTGACGCCCTGGATGAAGAATTCACGCGGTTTTTGGCTGGTGCCCATGCGCGGCGGTGCAGGCTCAGCGTGAACGGCGGCCATGGCTGGCGGCCGCAGCGCAGGCCGCGCCACCAGTGTCTTCGCCACGGGTAAACCCGGTATTGTGCCGTGTGACTGCTGCGCTGCAGCATGCATGGGAGACCTCTTGCCAAGACGATCCGGTTTCATCGGCCAAGCCAGGCCACCGCTTTAGAATCAAAACCCCAAGCCGGCGTGTTGCCATGGTGGGAACCATGCAAAACACACGCCGGTTTTTTCATTGACCTGCCGCCCTGTCGAACCGCCTTCCTAAACATTTCGGAGCCCCGCAATGACGTCCCATGTGATGAACACCTACGGCCGACTGCCTTTTGCGCTGTCGCATGGCCGCGGCTGCCGCGTCTGGGACACCGATGGCCGCCAATACCTCGACGGCCTGGGCGGCATCGCTGTCAACACCCTGGGCCACGGCCACCCCAAGCTGGTGCCTGCGCTGCAAGACCAAGTGGCCAAGCTGATCCACTGCAGCAACTACTATGCCGCGCCGCTGCAAGAGGCCCTGGCGGCCAAGCTGTGTGAACTGTCGGGGCTGACGGCGGCGTTTTTCTGCTCGACCGGACTGGAGGCCAATGAAGGCGCGTTGAAGATCGCGCGCAAGTTCGGCCATGACAAAGGCATCGAGCGGCCCGAGATCATCGTCTACGAGAAGGCCTTTCACGGCCGCTCGATCGCCACCCTGTCGGCCACTGGCAACCCCAAGGTGCAGGCCGGTTTCGGCCCCTTGGTGGAAGGCTTTGTGAGGGTGCCGCTGAACAATCTGGACGCGGTGCGTGAAGTCGCCCGCAGCAACCCCAACGTGGTGGCGGTGTTCCTGGAGACGATCCAGGGCGAAGGTGGCATCAACCCCACCCGCATCGACATCCTGCAGGGCCTGCGCCAGATCTGCGACCAGCAGGACTGGCTGCTGATGCTCGATGAAGTGCAGTGCGGCATCGGCCGCACCGGCAAGTGGTTTGCCCACCAGTGGGCCGGCATCGTGCCCGACGTGATGCCGCTGGCCAAAGGCCTGGGCTCGGGCGTGCCGGTGGGCGCGATCGTGGCCGGCCCGCGCGCGGCCACCGTGCTGGGCCCGGGCAACCACGGCACCACCTTTGGCGGCAACCCGCTGGCCATGCGCGCCGGCATTGAGACCCTGCGCATCATGGAAGAAGACGGTGTGATGGCCAATGCCGCCGCCGTGGGCGCGCGCCTGCACGCCGGCCTGGGCGAGGGCCTGCGCGGCGTGGCGGGCCTGACAGAAATCCGCGGCCAGGGCCTGATGGTCGGCATCGAACTTGACCGCCCCTGCGGCGTGCTGCTGGGCCGTGCGGCCGAGGCCGGCCTGCTGCTGAGCGTGACCGCCGACAGCGTCATCCGCCTGGTGCCGCCGCTGATCCTGAGCGCGGCCGAGGCCGACGAGATGGTGGCGATCCTGGTGCCGCTGGTGCGTGCGTTCTTGGCCGAGCCCCTGGCCGAGCCATTGCCACAGCCATGACATCGCCATGAAACCGGGGCACGGCCTCATGAAGCACTACCTGCAGTTCAAGGACTTGCGCACCGAGGAGTACGCCTACCTGTTCGAGCGCGCGCGCACCATCAAGACCCGCTTCAAGAACTACGAGCGCTACCAGCCGCTGGCCGACCGCACGCTGGCGATGATCTTCGAGAAGGCCAGCACCCGCACCCGCGTCAGCTTCGAGGCCGGCATGTACCAGATGGGCGGCTCGGTGGTGCACCTGACCACCGGCGACAGCCAGCTCGGCCGCGCCGAGCCGGTGGAGGATTCAGCGCGCGTCATCAGCCGCATGGTGGATCTGGTGATGATCCGCACCCACGAGCAGGCCAAGCTGGAGAAATTTGCCGCCTTCTCGCGCGTGCCGGTGATCAACGGCCTGACCAACGAGTTCCACCCCTGCCAGATTCTGGCCGACGTGTTCACCTTCATCGAGCAGCGTGGGTCGATCCAGGGCAAGGTGGTGGCCTGGGTGGGTGATGGCAACAACATGGCCAACACCTGGCTGCAGGCCGCCGACATCCTGGGCTTCACGCTGCACATCAGCACGCCGGGCGGCTACGAGCTGGCGCCGGCGCTGGCCAGCGTGGCCAACCCGGATTGCGTGAAGACCTTCAAGAGCCCGTTTGCCGCCTGTGAAGGCGCGCACCTGGTCACCACCGATGTCTGGACCAGCATGGGCTTCGAGGCCGAGAACGACGTGCGCCAGAAGGCCTTTGCCGACTGGTGTGTCGATGCCCAGATGATGTCGCTGGCGCAGAGCGATGCGCTGTTCATGCACTGCCTGCCCGCGCACCGCGGTGAAGAAGTGGCCGCCGATGTGATCGACGGGCCGCAGTCGGTGGTGTGGGATGAAGCGGAGAACCGCATGCATGTGCAAAAAGCCTTGATGGAGTACCTGCTGCTGGGCCGCATCGGGTGATCGGGTGAAAACCGCCTTCCTTACTGACCTGCATGCCAACCGCGAGGCGGTGGAATCGGTGCTGGCGCATGCCCGCAGCCAGGGCGCGCAGCGCTGGGTGCTGCTGGGTGACTTTGTCGGCTACGGCGCTGACCCGGCCTGGGTGGTCGACCAGGTGCGTGCCCTGGTGCAGCAGGGTGCGGTTGCCGTGATGGGCAACCATGACCAGGCGGTGGTGCGCGGCTCGGCGCCGGGCATGCGGCCCGACGCGCGCTATGTGGTCGAGTGGACGCGGGCCCAGCTCGACGCGGCGCAGCTTGACTTTCTGGCCAGCCTGCCGATGCGCCACCAGCACGGCGACCAGCTTTATGTGCATGCCAATGCCTGGGCGCCCGGCGGCTGGGACTACATCCAGGCCCGCACCGACGCGGTGCGCAGCCTGCAGGCCACCAGTTGCCGCTACACCTTCTGCGGCCACATGCATGAGCCCAAGCTGTACAACCTGTCGGGCGCCGGCAAGGCCGGCGATTTTGTGCCGACGCCCGGCGTGGCCATCCCGGTGCCGCCGCACCGCCAGTGGCTGGTGATCCCCGGCTCGGCCGGCCAGCCGCGTGACGGCAACCCTGCCGCCTGCTGGGCGATGCTCGACGAGGACCTGAGCGCCCTCACCTTCCACCGCGTGCCCTATGACCACGACAGCGCCGGCGCCAAGATCCGCGCCGCTGATCTGCCGCAGCGCCTGGCCACGCGGCTCGAAGATGGCCACTGAGCGGCCACTGGGCTGACCCGGGCCAGCGGCCATGGACTCCAAGCTCCACAGCGCCACCCTGGGCTACAACAGTCAGGGCAGCGACAGCCCGGCCACCGCGCTGGCACCCGGCCAGGTGGTCGATGGCTTCGAGCTGCAGGAGAAGCTGCATGTGGGCGGCATGGCCCACATCTGGCGCGTGCAAGAGGTCAACCACCAGGGGGACTCGCGCCTGCCGCTGATCATGAAGGTGCCGCGCATCAAGGGCGGTGAAGACCCGGCCACCATCGTCGGCTTCGAGGTCGAGATGATGATCCTGCCGATGCTGCGCGGCCCGCATGTGCCCAGGTTCATCACCAAGGGCGATTTCACGCGCCAGCCCTACATCGTGATGGAGCGCATCGCCGGCCACAGCCTGCGCCCGCGGCTGGACGAGGCGCCGCTGGCCATCGACGAGGTGATCGAGATCGGCTCGCGCGTGGCCAGCGCGCTGCATGAGCTGCACCGCCAGCACCTGGTGCACCTGGACATCAAGCCCAGCAACATCATGTTCCGCGACGACGGCACTGCGGTGCTGGTCGATTTCGGCCTGTCGCGCCATGACCATCTGCCCGACCTGCTGGACGAAGAATTCAGCCTGCCGATGGGCACCGGGCCCTACATGTCGCCCGAGCAGGTGCAGTTTGTGCGCAACGACCCGCGCAGTGACTTGTTTGCGCTCGGCGTCATGCTCTACCACTTCACCACCGGCGCGCGGCCCTTTGGCGCGCCCGAGAGCGTGCGTGGCCTGCGCCGGCGGCTCTACATCGACCCGGTGCCACCGCGCAGCCTGCGGCCCGACTGCCCGCCCTGGCTGCAAGAGCTGATCCTGCTCTGCCTCGAAGTGGACCCGGCCCGCCGCTGCCAGACTGCCGCGCAACTGGCGCTCGGCCTGCAAGACCCCAGCCAGGTGGCGCTGACCAGGCGCGCGGAAAAGTTGCAGAAAAGCAGCGCCGCCAAGACCTTCAAGCGCTGGTTTTTTGCGCTGGGGGCCGAGCCGGCACAAGACCGGCCCAAGCTGGCAGATCAACTGGCGCGCTGCCCCATCGTGATGGCCGCCATCGACATCGACAGCGCACCCCCCGCACTGCTGCAGCAGTTGCGCGAGACGGTGCGCCGCATCGTGCTGACCGAGCCCGGCGCCCGGCTGGCCTGCGTCAGCGTGATGAAGATCGCCCGCATCGGTGTGGACGCGCTGGTGGACCAAGACGGCCGCAGCCGCCATGTCAAGCAACTGGTGGCGCTCAAGCATTGGGCGCGCCCCATCAGCAAGGCGCTGAACCTGGACGACGGGCGGCTGACCTTCCATGTGCTCGAAGCCAGCGACGTGGCCGGCGCGCTGACCGAGTTTGCCCAGCGCAACCAGGTGGACCACATCGTGATGGGCGCGCGCGCCAGCTCGCAGCTGCGGCGGTTTCTGGGCAGCGTGTCGTCGCAGGTGGTGGCGCAGGCCGACCGCACGGTCACCGTGGTGCGCACGCCGGGCGGCGGTGATGTGGCACCGGCAGAGCCAGCCGCCACGCCCTGAGGCAGCGCTTCAGCGCACGCCGGGCTGCTGCGTCATGCGGCTGACCACCAGCACCGCCTGGGTGCGTGAATTGACGCCCAGCGCGCGCAGCACGGCGGCCACATGGTCCTTGATGGTGTCCACCGAGACATTCAGCTCGCGGGCGATCAGCTTGTTGGGCAGGCCCTTGAGCAGCAGGCTCAGCACATCGGTCTGGCGCGGCGTCAGGCCCAACGCGGCCATCGACAGGCGCGGCAGGTCGGCCAGGCTCTGCGGCGGTGCGGCCCCATCGGCACCAGGCTGCGCCGGGACGGCGCCGGCCTCGGCCATCGGCTGCAGCACCGCATTGCCGTCGGCTGCACCGGGCGCCCTTGCCAGATGCATCAGGCCCAGCAGCGCCTGCGGAATGTAGACCCCGCCCGACAACACCAGCGTCAGCGCCGATTGCAGCTCGTCGATGGGTGAGCGCTTGGGCACGAAGCCCATCGCACCCAGGTCGACCGCACGCACCATGTCGCTGAGCTGGTCATTGGCCGCCAGCACCACCACCGGCAGCGCCGGGTAGCGATTGCGCAAGTCAGCCAGCAGCGCAAAGCCGTCGACGCCGGCCGACAGCACCGGGTCGAGCAGCACCAGGTTGACGCCCGCATCGGCACGCAGCTGGGCAAACGACTGCGCCGGCCCGTCGGCGGTGAGCACCGCCACCGTGGGGTCGAGCTTGTGGATGATGTCGCACAAGGCGTTGCGCATCAGCGGGTGGTCGTCGATCAGCAGCACTTTCATCGGCAGTGCCTTTCCAGGCGGTGGTTGTGGCTCAGGCTCAGGTGAAGCGGCGCGACACGGCCTCGGCCACGCACACCGGCTTGGCCGCGCCTTCGCGCTCGATGCTGACCTCGGTGGTGAGCTGGGCGCCACCGTCGATCAGGTCGTAGGCCTTCAGCTTGATCAGCGCCCGCAGCCGGCTGCCTGCGGGCACCGGGCCGGTGAAGCGCACCCGGTTCAGGCCGTAGTTGATGCTCATCTTCACGTCGTCGATCACCATCGCGCTGGCGTTCAGCTCGGGCAGCAGCGACAGCGTGAGAAAGCCATGGGCGATCGGCGCGCCATAGGGCCCGGCCTTGGCACGCTCGACATCGACATGGATCCACTGGTGGTCACCGGTGGCTTCGGCAAACAGGTTGATGCGCTGCTGGTCCACCAGCACCCAGGGGCTGGTGGCCAGCTGCTGGCCCACCAGGGCCTGCATGGCCGCCAGTTGGGGGAAGTGCACCCTGGCATCGGCTGTGGCGGTGGTGTCTTTGGTGGTGGTGGTGGTGTTGGTCATGCTGCAAGCCAGTCGATCAGGGGTTGCCATTGCTGGAGGTCACGTTCGACACGGCCCGGCGCCACGTCGAACAACGTCAGGCCGCGGGCGGCCAGGTGGGCATAGTTCTGCGTGTCACGCAAGTGGGTGATCGGCACATTCAGCGGCGACGGTGCCACTGCGTCCAGAAACTCATGCAGGTGCTGGGTGGCGTGGGTGTGCTCTTTGACCCGAATCGCCACCAGGCCCACCGCCAGGCGGCCGGCACGTTTATGCGCTGCCAGTGTCTGCAAGAAGGCATGGGTGGCGGCCAGGTCGAATGGGCTGGGCTGCAGCGGCACCAGGATGCGGTCAGCCACCTTCAGCGCCAGCTCCAGCCGCTTGCCGTGCAGGCCGGCGGGGGTGTCGAGCACCAGGTGGGTGCTGCCCTTGGGTGGGCGCAACACCGTGCCGTCCACCAGCTCCAGTGCAGCGATGGCCGGCAGCTGGCGTGGGCGCAAGGCCAGCCACTGGCTTGCACTTTGCTGGCGGTCCAGGTCGCCAAGCACCACCGCATGGCCCTGCTGCGCCAGCGCGCCAGCCAGGTTGGTGGCCAGCGTGCTCTTGCCCGCGCCGCCCTTGGGGTTGGCCACCACGTACACCGGCATGTCGCACTCCCCTGGCTGGGCCCAGATCACGGTTGGAATGCTGCTATGTTAAGAGTGCGCGCTGCGCCGCCGTCTAGAACGAAACCCCGCCCATGCCCCGCATCCTGACCATCCTGGCCCATCCGCAGCGCGCCCATTCACGCACCAACCAGGCGCTGGCGCTGGCGGTTGCGGCGGCCGGCCTGCCGGTGCGCGACCTGTACGCGCTGTACCCCGACTACTTGATCGACGTTGGCGCCGAGCAGGCGGCATTGGCCGACAGTGAGCTGCTGGTCTGGCTGCACCCGATCCACTGGTACGGCATGCCGGCGCTGATGAAGCTGTGGCTGGACGAGGTGTTCAGCTTCGGCTGGGCCTACGGGCCCGACGGCAATGCGCTGAAGGGCAAGGACCTGTGGCTGGTCTGCTCCACCGGCGGGCCCGAGTCGTCGTATGCGCCGGGCGGCTACAACCGCCACTTCTTCGACGCCTTCCTGCCACCCTACGAGCAGACCGCCGCGCTGGCCGGCATGCGCTTTCTGCCACCACTGGTGCTGCACGGCGCCCACCGCGCCAACCCGGCGGCGCTGCAAGCCCATGCGGCGATGCTGACCCAGCGGCTGCAAAGCTGGCCGGCCTGGCCCGAGATCGACGCCATGGACGCACCGGTGTGCGAGGTGCCGGCCGACGCGCGGCCGCAGGACTGAAGGCGCACAGATGGAACACGGCAACTGGATTTCCACCAGCCTGGTCTACCTGGCCGCCGCCGTGCTGGCGGTGCCGCTGGCGCGGCTGCTGGGGCTGGGCGCGATCATCGGCTACCTGGGCGCGGGCATCGTCATCGGGCCTTGGGGCCTGAAGCTGGTCAACGACCCGGCGGCGATCCTGCACTTTGCCGAATTCGGCGTGGTGTTGATGCTGTTCCTGGTCGGCCTGGAACTGGAGCCACGCCGGCTGTGGGCGATGCGCCGGCCGATCTTCGGCGGTGGCAGCGTGCAGTTGCTCGGCTCGGCGGCGCTGATGGGCGGCGTGGCGGTGGCAGCGGGTGTCGATTGGCGCCTGGCCTTGGTGGCCGGGCTGGGCCTGGGCATGTCGTCCACCGCCATCGGCCTGGGCGCGCTGGCCGAGCGCAACCTGATGGGCACCCGTTCGGGCCAGGGTGTGCTGTCGGTGGCGCTGCTGCAAGACATTGCGGCGATCCCGATCCTGGCGCTGGTGCCGCTGCTGGCCATCACCGGTGCTGCGGCGCAGGCCGATGCCGGCGGCGGCTGGCTGGCCGCCGCCAAGGCGCTGGGCGTCATCGCCGCCATCGTGCTGGGTGGGCGCTTGCTGCTGCGCCCGGCGCTGCGCTGGATTGCGCGCAGCGACACGTCCGAGATCTTCACCGCCGCCGCGTTGCTGCTGGTGGTGGCCACCGCAGCGCTGATGCAGAGCGTGGGGCTGAGCATGGCACTCGGCGCCTTCCTGGCCGGCGTGCTGCTGGCCGAAAGTGAATACCGGCGTGAGCTGGAAACCGACCTCGAGCCGTTCAAGGGCCTGCTGCTGGGCCTGTTCTTCATTGCCGTGGGCATGAGCATCGACTTTGCCGTGCTGTTGGCCCACCCCGGGCTGATGGCCGCCGTGGTGCTGGGCTTCTTGCTGCTGAAGGCGGCCGTGCTGTGGGGGCTGGCCAAGGCCACAACGCTGCCGCTGCCCGAGCGCCCGGTCTACCTGGTGCTGCTGGCGCAGGGCGGCGAGTTCGGTTTTGTGGTGTTCCAGACGGCGTTGCAGGCACGGGTGATCAGCGCCGAGCAGTCATCATTCCTGGTGGCGGCGGTGGCGGTGTCGATGCTGCTGACGCCGCTGTTGCTGCTGCTGGCCGACCGCTGGTGGGTGCCGCGCCTGGCGGCATTGGCAGCCACCATTGCAGGCCCGAAGCCGGCCGAGATCAGCGAGCAGCAGGCCGCGCCGGTGATCATTGCCGGCTTCGGCCGCTATGGCCAGATCGTCGGCCGCCTGCTCAACGCCAGCGGGCTGAGCGCCACCGTGCTGGACCACAACGCCGACCAGATCGACGCCGTGCGCCGCTTTGGCTGGAAGGTGTTCTACGGCGACGCCACCCGGCTGGATTTGCTGCGCACCGCCGGCGCCGCCAATGCCCGGGTGCTGGTGCTGGCGATCGACGACATCGAGCAAAGCCTGAAGGTGGCCGAGCTTGTGCTGGCGCACTTTCCGCAACTGCAGATCGTGGCCCGGGCGCGCGACGTGACGCACTACTACCGGCTGCGCAAGCTGGGCGTCACGCTGATCGAGCGCGAAGTGCTGGACGCGTCGCTGATGAGCGGGCGCAAGGTGCTTGAGCTGATGGGCTGGCAGCCGCATGCCGCGCGCAATGAGGCGCTGCGTTTTCGGGCCCACACCATCACGCTGATCGAGCAGATGGCGCCGCACCTGGGCGATGAGCAGAAGCTGATCGCCCTGGCCAAGCAAGGCCG
>JANNMP010000328.1:0-10938 GCA_031398015.1 Burkholderiaceae bacterium | reverse complement strand
GCGCGTTATGCGGTGGACCAGCCGCACACCATCCGCAACGCCGGCAAGGTGGCCAGCAGCGCGCTGCTGGTGGTGCTGCACAGCGGTTGATGCGGGTCTGGCCGGCCACAGCGTCGGCCACAACGTCGGCCACACCCCCTGCGGCACAATCCGCGCCAGCATGAGCGCGGTCTTCCCCCACACCTTCATCCCATGGTTTCGTGCCGTGGCGCCCTACATCCACGCCTACCGTGGCAAAACCTTTGTCGTCGGCTTGGCGGGTGAGGCAGTGGCCGCCGGCAAACTCAACAACTTTGTCCAGGACCTGGCCATCCTGCATGCCATGGGCATCAAGCTGGTGCTGGTGCATGGGTTTCGGCCACAACTCAACGAGCAATTGGCCGCCAAGGGCCGCGCCAGCCGTTGGAGCCATGGCATGCGCATCACCGACGCCGTCACACTCGATTGCGCGCAAGAAGCCGCCGGGCAGTTGCGCTTCGAGATCGAAGCGGCGTTTTCGCAAGGCCTGCCCAATACCCCGATGGCCAACGCCACGGTGCGGGTGGTGTCGGGCAATTTCCTCACCGCGCGGCCGGTGGGCATTGTCGATGGCGTCGATTTCATCCACTCCGGCGTGGTGCGCCGGGTCGACGCGCTGTCGGTGCGCCGCGCCATCGACATAGGCGCCCTGGTGTTGTTGAGCCCGTTTGGCTTTTCACCCACCGGCGAGGCCTTCAACCTGACGATGGAAGACGTGGCCACCGCTGCCGCCGTGGCATTGCGGGCCGACAAACTGCTGTTCATCACCGAGATTGCCGGCATTGCCGAAGACCCCGCCAATGCCGACAGCGCGATCGACACCGAGCTGGCCCTGGCCGACGCCAAGCGCCTGCTGTCGCTGCTGCCGGCGCCGGCCCAACCCACCGACCTGGGGTTTTATCTGCAGCATTGCGTCAAAGCCTGTGAAGGCGGCGTCGAGCGCTCGCACATCCTGCCGTTTGCGGTCGACGGCGCGATATTGCAGGAAGTATTCACCCACGACGGCATCGGCACCATGGTGGTCGATGAAAAACTTGAATCACTGCACGAGGCAACGGCCGATGACGTCGGCGGCATCATCCAGCTGATCGAGCCGTTCGAGCGTGACGGCACCCTGGTGCGGCGTGAGCGCACCGAGATCGAACGCGACATCGCCAACTACACCGTGATCAGCCATGACGGCGTCATTTTCGGTTGCGCCGCGCTCTATCCCTACCCCGAGGCGCGCACCGGCGAAATGGCGGCGCTGACCATTTCGCCCCAGGTGCAGGGCCAGGGTGATGGCGAGCGCATCTTGAAGCGGGTGGAACAGCGCGCCCGCGCCCTTGGCCTGGACAGCATCTTTGTGCTCACCACCCGCACCATGCACTGGTTCATCAAGCGTGGCTTCGTGCAAGTCGACCCCGATTGGCTGCCCGACGCCCGCAAACGCAAGTACAACTGGGACCGGCGCTCGCAGGTGCTGGTCAAGAAACTGGTTTGACTGCGCCACCGCCGCGCAATGCCCTGACCCACCTGCAGCAAGCACCGAGGATTCACCGATGGCCCGTACTGTTCAATGTGTCCACCTGAAAAAAGAGGCCGACGGCCTCGACTTCGCGCCTTACCCTGGCGAGCTGGGCAAACGCATCTATGCCAACGTCAGCAAAGAAGCCTGGCAGCTGTGGCTCAAGCACCAGACCATGCTGGTCAATGAAAACCGCCTGAACCTGGCCGACCAACGCGCCCGCCAATACCTGGCACGGCAGATGGAGCGCTTCTTCTTCGGCGACGGCGCCGACCAGCCAACCGGGTATGTGCCGCCCACCCCTTGACCCGCTGGGCGCAGCTTCGGGTTGCTGCTGATAGTTTCGGGCTTGCGCTGACTGATTTTGTGTTTATACTCGCGCCGTTGTTCATCAACCGGAGCCCCGAATATGTCATCGCTGCAAGACCTGCTGGCGCAACGCGCCGAAATCGAAAAGAAGATCGCCGATGTCCAGCGTGAGGCACATGCCAACGCTGTGGCCAAGGTGCGGGCCATGATGGCCGAGTTTGGCCTGACCGCTGCCGATATTTCCGGCAAAGGCCCGGTGGCACGTGCTGCGGCTGCGCCCAAGGCGCCCAGCAAAGTGGCCGCCAAATACCGCAACGCGGCCACCGGTGAGGCCTGGACCGGGCGCGGCCTGCAGCCGAAGTGGCTGAAGTCGGCACTCGCCGCTGGCGCCAAGATCGAAGATTTCGCCCTCTGATACCTGCAACTGCGGCATCAAACAAGGCCCGGCCAACGCCGGGCCTTTTTATTGGCCGGTTGCAAACCTGGCCTGCGCAGATGCTTGCGGCAGATGCTTGCCGCAATTGCTTGCCGAAAATTCACGCCGCTGGCGCGCTGCGGCAAAGTCACGGTTTGTGGTGGGCGCGGCGTGATGCACTGCACTAGCATGCTTGCAAAGCTGCCCCGCGCGATGGAACTGTTGCCAAACCCACACCGTCGGCCCCTGCCAGACGGCTGCGGCGGGTGGCCGGCATGACCAGCCCCGCCGCCGGGCCAGCACCGCGCCTGTTGGCAGGTTTGCCAGTCAGCACCTGGCTGCTGCGCTCAGCGGTGGTGGCGCTGATGTATTTTTGCGCTGGGCGGCTGGGCCTGGCCTTGCCCGGGCCGTCACCGTATGCCAGTGCCTTCTGGCCGGCCATGGGCGGCGCGCTGGCGGTGCTGGTGCGCTGGGGCCCGGGCATGGTGCCGGCCCTGCTGCTGGGCGCAGCGGCGGTGCCACTGTCAGCTGACGCACCGTTGGGCCTGGCGCTGGCGCTGGCCGCTGGCAACATCGGCGGCCCCTGGGCGGCGGCGCATTGGTTGGCACGCGCCGGCTTCAACCCCCAA
This sequence comes from Burkholderiaceae bacterium, assembly GCA_031398015.1. Classification (GTDB taxonomy): domain Bacteria; phylum Pseudomonadota; class Gammaproteobacteria; order Burkholderiales; family Burkholderiaceae_C; genus Pseudaquabacterium. The sequence goes on along the minus strand of JANNMP010000328.1, from coordinate 8,060 downwards.
TTGGCGCGGCGGCGTGACCTGTGGCTGCTGCTGGCCACCGGCGGCCTGGGTGCCACCGCGCTGTCAGCCTGCAACGGTGCCGCCTGGCTGGCGATTTTCGGGCGCATCAGTGCCACAGCCCTGCCCGCCACAGCCCTGCATGCCTGGCTGGGCGACACCTTGGGCCTGCTGGTGGCCGGTGTGCCGCTGCTCACCCTGAGCCGGCGCAGCCTGGCCACGGCGTTTGCGCCGCAGCGCCGGGCCCAGACGCTGGCGCTGCTGGTGGGCACGGCGGCGCTGCTGGTGGCTGCATTTGCTGCGCCGCCCTGGCTGGCCCTGGGCGCGCTGGCGCTGCTGTTGGCACCACCCGTGCTGCTGTGCGCGGTGGCCATGCGTGCCGGCCTGGCCACGGCGTCGGCAGCGGTGTTGGCCGCCACCCTGGCCATGGTGGCGGCCACGGCGGCTGGCCTGGGGCCGTTTGCGCTGGTTGACCGCTTGCAGCCGGGCAACGGCCAGTTGCTGCTGTGGACCATGGCTGGCGCGCTGGCCTCGTTGATGCTGGTCACGCATGCGCTGGCCGGTGAGCTGGCGCGGCTGGACGCGCGCTGGCAGCTGGCACTGGCCGGGTCCGACCTGGGCGTGGCCGACTGGAACCTGCGCACCGGCGAGTGCTTCACATCCGAGCGTTGGCGCACGCTGATGGGCGATCCGCAAGCGGCGTTGGGCTGCAGCCTGGCGTTTTGGCTGGAGCAGGTGCATGCCGACGACCGCGCCGCCGTCGACGCCGCACTGGCGCCGCAGGCCACGGCCACCGCAGCGGCCGACACCGGCTTCAAGCGTGAGCTGCGCCTGCGCCGGGGCACCGGCTGGCACTGGTTTGAGTTGCACCTGAGCGTTGCCGAGCGCGGCGATGACGGCCGCGCGCTGCGCGTGGTGGCCTCGCTGGCTGACGTGGGCGAGCGCCGCGACGCCGCTGACCGGGCGCAGCTGTCGGCCAGCGTCTTCCTGCACCTGCATGAAGGCCTGGTGGTGACCGATGCCGACCTGCGCGTGCTCGACGCCAACCCCACCTATTGCCGCATCGTCGGCATCCCGCATCAAGAATTGATCGGCAGCGTGCCCACGCTGCTGCGCCCGGGCCTGGCCGACCTGGCCACCGGCCTGCACCGGCCGCAGCAGGCCAGCCTGTTTGCCGCGCTGCGCAGCCATGGCAGCTGGGTGGGCGAGGTGGTCGAGCGCCGCCGCGACGGTGCGCCCTGCGCGCTGCACATCACCGTGTCCACCGTGCACGGGCCCGACGGCAGCCTGCGCTACCACGTGCTGGTGGTCAGCGACGTGACCGAACAACGCGCGCAGCGCGAACAGCTGGAGCGCCAGGCCTACGTCGATGAGCTGACACGCCTGCCCAACCGCGCGCGCCTGAACCAACTGCTGGCCGAGGCCATGGCCGCCACCGACCGCGACGGTTACCTGCTGGCGGTGTGCTGCCTCGACCTGGACCATTTCAAGGCCATCAACGAGCGCCATGGCCACCAATCGGGTGATTTGTTCCTGGCCGAGTTGGCCAGCCGGCTGCGCAGCGCGCTGCGGGTGCGCGGCACAGTCTGGTCAGACGCCGCCGCACGCCTGGGCGGCGATGAGTTCGTGCTGCTGCTGCGCGCCGGCACGGTGGACGAAGCCCGCTCGGCCGTTGACCGGGTGCTGCGCCTGGTGGCCCAGCCCATCGTGGTGCGCCCGGGGGCCGAACCCGAGATCGTGACCGCCAGCGTCGGCGCCACCGTCTACCCGCTGGACAGCAGTGACGCCGACACCCTGCTGCGCCACGCCGACCATGCGATGTACGGCGTCAAGCAAAGCGGGCGCAACGGCTTTCTGTTCTTCGACCCCGAGCACAGCCGCCGCGCCGAAGAGCGGGTGGTCGCCATCGGCCGGGTGCAGGACGCACTCGACCGCCACGAGCTGCTGCTGTACTACCAGCCCAAGGTGGACTTGCGGCGCGGCACGGTGCTGGGCTTCGAGGCCCTGTTGCGCTGGAACCACCCTGAGCGTGGCGTGCTGCCGCCGGCCGAGTTCTTGCCGCTGATCGAGCACACCGGCCTGTCGGCGCGGGTGGGCGACCATGTGCTGGCGCGCGCGCTTGACCAGCTGGAGGCCTGGCAAGACGCCGGGCTGGACCTGTCGGTCAGCGTCAACATCACCGCCCGCCACCTGCAGGAGCCCGACTTTGCGCTGCGCCTGGCCGAGCTGCTGGCCCGCCACAACCGCCCGCTGGGCCCGCGCCTGGAGCTGGAGGTGCTGGAGACCGCCGCGCTCACCGACATCGGCTTCACATCGGCGGTGCTCGAACGCTGCGCCAAGTTGGGCGTGCGCTGGGCGCTGGACGACTTCGGCACCGGCTACTCCACCCTCACCTACCTGAAACGCCTGCCGGTGCAAGTGCTCAAGATCGACCGCAGCTTTGTGCACAACATGCTGGCCGACGCGCAGGACCGCGCCATCGTCGAAGGCGTGATCAGCCTGTCGCGCACCTTCGATTGCAGCGTCGTCGCCGAAGGCGTCGAAACCGCCGCCCAGGCGCGTTTGCTGCTGGACATGGGCTGCGATGTGGGCCAGGGCATGGGCATTGCGCCACCGATGCCCGCTGGCGACGTGTTGCACTGGCTGCAGCACTGGCGCGGCCTGTTTGCGCTGACAACCGCCAGCGCCGCCACGCCAACCTTGTCGGCTGAGGCGGTGGCCGATACGGGCGCCGGCGGCCAGGGCGCTTCGATAGACTCGGCCGATGCTTCCACCCGGCTTCATCCCTGACCTGCTTTCGCGCACCGACATCGTCGAGGTGGTGGGCCGGCATGTGGAGCTGAAGCGCGGCGGCATCAACCTGATGGGGCTGTGCCCGTTTCATGGCGAAAAGTCGCCAAGCTTCTCGGTCAGCCCCAGCAAGCAGTTCTATTACTGCTTTGGCTGCGGCGCGGCCGGTGACGCGCTGAAGTTCCTCACCGAGTTCAACGGCCTGCCGTTCATGGACGCGGTGCGTGAGCTGGCGCAGCAGGCCGGCCTGGCCATGCCTGAGAGCAATGCCACGCCCGAGCAGGAAGCCCGCGCCGATGAAGAGCGGGCCCGCCGCAGCACGCTGTTTGCGGTGCTGGAGCAGGCTTGCACCCACTACCGCAGCGCACTCAAGGCCAGCCCACGCGCGATTGCCTACCTCAAGCAGCGGGGCCTGAACGGCAGCATTGCCGCGCGTTTCGGCCTGGGCTACGCGGCAGACGGCTGGCGTGGCCTGGCCAGCGTGTTTCCACATTACGACGACCCCCTGCTGGCCGACAGCGGCCTGGTCATCGTCAGCGGCGACGAGGGGCCCGAGCAAAAGCGCTATGACCGCTTCCGCGACCGCATCATGTTCCCGATCCGCTCGGTCAAGGGTGAGGTGATCGGCTTCGGCGGCCGCGTGCTCGACGCGGGCGAACCCAAGTACCTCAATTCCCCCGAAACCCCGGTGTTCCACAAGGGCCATGAGCTATATGGCCTGTTCGAGGCGCGCCAGGGCTTGCGCGCCCGGGGCTATGCGCTGGTGGTCGAGGGCTACATGGACGTGGTGGCGCTGGCGCAATCGGGTTTTGCCAACGCCGTGGCCACGCTGGGCACGGCCTGCACCGCCCAGCATGTGGCCAAGCTGCTGCGCTTCACCGACGCGGTGGTGTTCAGCTTTGACGGTGATGCCGCCGGCCGCCGCGCCGCCGGCCGCGCGCTGGAGGCAGCCCTGCCCCACGCCACTGACACCCGCAGCATCCGATTCTTGTTCCTGCCCACCGAGCATGACCCCGATTCGTTCGTGCGCGAACGTGGCCCCGAGGCATTCGAGCAAGCTGTGGCCCAGGCCGTGCCGCTGTCGGCACAACTGGTGGCCCATGCCGCAGCTGACTGCGACCTGGACACCGCCGAAGGCCGCGCCCGCATGCTGTCCATCGCCCGGCCGCTGGTCGCCCTGCTGCCTGACGGCCTGCTGCGGGTGCAGATGCTGACTGACCTGGCCCAGCGCGGCGGCTTGTCGCTTGACGCGCTGCGCGCGCACTGGGGTGATGCCGCCAACGCCGGCAGCGGGGCCGAGGGCGGGCGGCGGTCTGAGCGCCCACGCTGGCAGCGTGCGGCGCGTGCCACGCCCAGCGCCGCCACCCAGCTCGATCGCGTTGCCTGGCTGCTGGCGCGCCATGCCACCGGCTGGGGCAGGCTGCCTGACGCCACACAGGCCATGCTGTGCCAGCAGCCGGCGCCCTATGGGCCGTATTTCTGTGCCCTGGAAAAACTGCTGCATGAACACGGCCCGCTGACCCTGGGCACGCTGCTGGATGACCTGGCCAGCGTGCCCGAGGCCGAGGCCATGGCGCCGCTGGTTGCACGCATCCAGGCAGTGCATGCACTCGACCCTGATCCGCCCGAAGCCGATTTGGACAACGTGCTGCTGCAGATCGAGAACGCCGAGCTGTCCGAGCGCGCGCGCCAGGTGGTGGCCTCTGACATGGACAGCAGCGCCAAGAATGAAGCCTTGCGCGCCATCTACGCCCGCAAAGCCGAGCTGCGGCCCGCAGCGTCGGCCGCGTGACGCGCCTGGGCTGGGGCCGGTTTTGCGCCGCCTGCAGAAATCGCCGATAATCTTGGATTGGTTGCATCGGCAAGAGTGAACACAGCACCTCCGGTCCTGGCCACCCCTGACACGGGTCCGCATTCGCGATAAGGCCAACACCCCCCGCAAGGGCTGTGCAACACCCAAGTCCACGCGAGCTTGCCCGACCAAGCAAGAACCACCCGCCTTCGGCCATGCCGAGCGCCTGGGTGCATGGCCAGCGCCGCGCAAATTTGCGTGGCGTTTGTGCGTGTGCAGCCTGGCGCCGCAGCGCCGGCGGTGGTGCTTGCAGGTTGAATCAACGCGCCGAACCGACAACCTGCGACGACCCGCGACCACCCGCGCAAGGACCCGAATGACCGCCAAGAAGACCGACGCCGCTGCCGCTGACAAAGTGGCTGACCCCAAGGCCAAGACCGCTGCATTGGTCAAACCCGAGGCCAAGCCGATGGCCAAAGCCATGGCCCAGGCCGTGTCCAAGCCCGAGACCAAGGCGGCCGCCAAGCCGACCGGCAAACCAGCCACCAAGCTGCAGGCGGCGCCCGCCGTGGTCGAGGCCAAATCTGCCAAGGCCACCGCCAAGGCCGACAAGCCGTTGGCCAAACCCGTGGCCAAGCCGGTGCTGGCAAAAGCCGAGAAGCTGGCCGACAAACCAGCGGGCAAGCTTGCGGACAAGCCCGCAGCCAAGGCCGGCAAAGCCAAGATCGAGCCGAAGAAAACCGATGAGGTCGATCTGGCCGACATCGAGGCCGAATACACCGAGCCCGAAGCCGAGGTGGAAGCCGTGGCGGTGGACGACACGGTCGAGGCCAAGGCCAAGCCGCTGCGCATGAAGGTCTCGCGCGCGAAAGAGCGCGCGCTGATGCGTGAGTTCGGCCTCGACGAAACCACGCTGACCGAAGAAGAAGTCGCCAAGCGCCGGCTGGAGCTGAAAACGCTCATCAAGATGGGCAAGACGCGCGGCTTTCTCACGCACCAGGAAATCAACGACCACCTGCCCGAAAAGCTGGTGGACCACGAAATCCTGGAAGCCATCGTGTCGATGCTCAACGACATGGGCATTGCGGTGTATGAGCAGGCGCCCGACGCCGCCACGCTGCTGATTGCCGGCGGCACCACCACCACCGCCACCGAAGAAGAAGCCGAAGAAGCCGCCGAGGCCGCCTTGTCCACCGTGGACAGCGAGTTCGGCCGCACCACCGACCCGGTGCGCATGTACATGCGTGAAATGGGCTCGGTGGAACTGCTCACCCGCGAGGGCGAGATCAAGATCGCCAAGCGCATTGAAGGCGGCCTGCAGTCGATGATGCAGGCGATCAGCGCATCGCCCAAGACGATTGCCGAAATCCTGTCATTGGCCGAGCGCATTGGCGACGGCAAGATGCAGATCAGCGAAGCGGTCGACGGCTTTGTGACCAACGACGAGGCCGACGACTACGTGGCCGAAGAAGACTTCGACGAGTTCGACGAAGAAGACGACGACGACGGCAACGGCGGCAGCAAGGCGCTGACCAAGAAGTTGGAAGAGCTGAAGAGCCAGGCGCTGGAGCGCTTCACCCTGGTGCGCACGCATTTCGACAAGATGCGCAAGGCCTACGAGAAGGACGGCTACAACTCGGCCACTTACGCCAAATGCCAGCAGTTGCTGACTGCTGACCTGATGACCATCCGCTTCACGGTCAAGACCATCGAGCGGCTGTGCGACGTGCTGCGCTCGCAGGTGGACGACATCCGCCGCTTCGAGCGCGAGATCCGCAAGATCGTGGTGGACCGCTGCGGCATGTCGCAAGACCACTTTGTGCGCACCTTCCCGCCCAACATCCTGAACCTGCAGTGGGCCGAGCGTGAAGTGGCGGCCAACAAGGCCTACAGCGCCATCATGGGCCGCAACCTGCCGGCGATTCAAGAGCTGCAGCAAAAGCTGATCGACCTGCAAAGCCATGCGGTGGTGCCGCTCGACGACCTGAAGGAAATCAACCGCAAGATGAACGCCGGCGAGAAGAGCAGCCGCGATGCCAAGAAAGAAATGATCGAGGCCAACCTGCGCCTGGTGATCTCGATTGCCAAGAAGTACACCAACCGCGGCCTGCAGTTCCTCGACCTGATCCAGGAAGGCAACATCGGCCTGATGAAGGCGGTGGACAAGTTTGAGTACCGCCGCGGCTACAAATTCTCGACCTATGCCACCTGGTGGATTCGCCAGGCGATCACGCGCAGCATCGCCGACCAGGCGCGCACGATCCGCATCCCGGTGCACATGATCGAGACCATCAACAAGATGAACCGCATCAGCCGGCAGCATCTGCAAGAGTTTGGTTTCGAGCCCGATGCGCCCACCTTGGCCGAGAAGATGGAGATCCCCGAGGACAAGATCCGCAAGATCATGAAGATCGCCAAGGAGCCGATCTCGATGGAAACCCCCATCGGTGACGACGACGACAGCCATCTGGGTGATTTCATCGAGGACACCAACAACACCGCGCCCATCGAGGCCGCCATGCAGGCCGGCCTGCGTGATGTCGTCAAAGACATTCTCGACAGCCTGACCCCGCGTGAGGCCAAGGTGCTGCGCATGCGCTTCGGCATCGAGATGAGCACCGACCACACGCTCGAAGAAGTGGGCAAGCAGTTTGATGTCACGCGCGAGCGCATCCGCCAGATCGAGGCCAAGGCGATCCGCAAGTTGAAGCACCCCAGCCGCAGCGACAAGCTCAGGACCTACCTCGACAACCTCTGATCGCAGCCGCTTAAACTGCCTTGCATGACGCGCATCGCCGAGCGCACCGTGCTCTTCGCAGACCTGCGGGGCTCGACCGCGCTTTACGAGACGCTGGGCAATGCCGAAGCCACGTCGGTGGTGACCCACACCGTCAACGAACTCACCCGCACCCTGCCCGATTGCGGTGGCACCCTGGTCAAGACCCTGGGTGACGGCTTGATGGCGGTGTTTGGCAGCCCGGCCGAGGGCCTGAAGTCGGCCCAGCAGATGCATGAGTCGCTGGAGCAACTGGTCAGCCGCGGGCGTGAGCGTGGTGCCTCGGCCGGCCTGCGGGGCCTGCGCCTGCAAGTGGCGCTGGCGCGTGGTGAGGTGGTGGAAATGGGCGGCGATTGTTTCGGCGACGCGGTCAACGTGTCGGCACGGTTGATCGACCATGCCGGTGACAACGAGACGCTGATCACCGCCGAGGTGCTGGCGGGGCGGTCGGCCGAATGGCAACCGCGTTTTCGCTCGCTCGGCTGGATGCATTTGCGTGGCCGCGCCGAGCCGGTGCAAGTGCATGTGCTGGGCGGCCGGCGCGGGGTGGACTTGCCGCCCACGCAGTTCGGTGCGGTGGCCCACATGCTGGAGCCAGAAGCCGTGCGGCTGATGTGGCTCAACACCAATGAGGTGTTCGACGGTGACCGCATGCCGGTGGTGCTGGGCCGCAGCCCTCAGGCGCATTTCCGCGTCGACGACAGC
>JANNMP010000323.1:0-7947 GCA_031398015.1 Burkholderiaceae bacterium | reverse complement strand
CAGCACGGCGGTGGTGTTCATGCCGGTGGGGCGCACGGTGTGCATGGGCGGTGGTGGACAAGGGCTGGCATCGTCTGTGTCACTTTACGCTGACTTGATAAAGTGTCAAGCAAACCTGACATAGGGTCATCCCCGGCTTGCAGCATCCGCTGCACGAGCTGCCGCACCAACCGCCACATCAGCGTGGTCTGGCCAGCAGCACTTGCGTTTGCAGCGGCATGGCGTTGCGCAGCAGGCGCGGCGCCTGGAAGCCGGCGGCCTCAAGCATCTGGCCGAGCTGGGCCACGCAACGCGGCCGGCCGCTGCCCATGGCCCACAGGTACATGCCGAAATAAGCGTCACCCATGGCCTGGGCGCCCGCCGTGCCGGCCATGGGCTCGGCCAGCAGCAAAACGCCGTGGGCCGGCAGGGCACGGCGCGCGGCCTGCAGCAGGGCCATCACGCGGTGGTCGTCATGGTCATGCACCACCCGCACCAGGCTGATGACATCGGCACCGCTGGGCAGGGCGTCGGTGCAGAAGTCACCGCCCACCGCGCTGGCGCGCGCCTGCAGGCCCAGCGTGGCCAGGTGGCGCTGGGCGCGCTGCGCCACCTCGGGCAGGTCGAAGACGATCAGTTTGAGCTGCGGCCAGCGCTGGGCGGCGGCGGCGGCAAACACGCCCTCGCCACCGCCCACGTCCAGCAGGCAGCGGTGCTGGCGCAGCGGGTAGGTGTCGAGGATGTCGTCGGCCACCAGTGGTTGCGAGGCGGCCATCAGTGCCGAGTAGTCGGCCACCTGGGCGGGCGCCAAAGCCTGCGGCGCGGCGCTGCGGGCATAGGCCCAGTAGCGCGCCAGTTCGCCCTGGCCGGGTGTTGCCCGCAGCATCGCCAACGGGTCGGCCAGGTCGGCATAGAGCAGGCGGTGGTGCGCGACCATGGCCAGCAGCGCGGCATTGCCGACCATCGGTGCGCCCAACGGGCCCAGGCGGTAGACGGCGCTTTGGCCGCGCGGCTGGCGGCGGGCCAGCAGGCGCAGCGCCACGGCGGCGTCCAGCAGGCGGCGGCAGGCCTCGGGCGTGAGCTGCAGCGTGGCTGCCAGCGCCTCGGCGCTGGCCGGGCCGGCGGCCAGGCGGTCGAACAGCTTGAGTTGCACGCAGGCCAGCAGCACCTGCGTGTAGCTGAAGCCGGCCACCAGGTCGAACAACTGGCTGGCACGCCGCCTGGCGATCGGCCGGGTGAGCGGGAACCGCGCCGCCCAGCGGCGAAAGGCCGGGCTGGCCTGCTGGCGGCTGGCCCAGGCCTGCGCGGCATCACGCCAACGGCCCAGCCAGCCGGTGCCGGCTGGGGCCAGCGGCGGCGTTTCCCCAGGTGCGGGTGCAGCAGGCAGGGCCGCCATCGGCGTGGCCGGGGTGGATCGGGTCAGGCCACCGCCCGGGCATGCACCTCGGCCAGGTGGTCGCACAAGGCGGCGGGCACCAGGCGTTCGGATTCGGCCCGCACCAGCGCCCGCAGGCGCTGGGCACCACGGCAGTCGGGCACGGCCGCCGCTGCGCGGTCGACCAATTGCTGGAAATGCGCCACCGCGCCCAGCAGGCCATGGGCCGCAGCCATGCTGGGCCGGCCCAGGGCCTGGTCACGGCCCACCGGTTTGCCCAGCAGCAGCGGGTCGGCGGCCACGTCGCGGATGTCGTCGGCCACCTGGTAGGCCTCACCCAGCCACTCACCCAGGGCCCGCCAGGGCGCAGCCTGGCTGCCGGCGGCTTCGGCGCCGGCCATGGTGGCGGCGGCAAACAAGGCGCCGGTCTTGGCGCGCTGGTAGTCGCGCAGCGAGACCTGCGGCTCACATTCCCAGGCCTGGCCGGCGACGATGCCATGCGGCTGGCCCACGCCCCGGGCGATCAGCCCCAGCAACGCCGGCAGGCGCTGCGGCTGGCGGGTGGGCGCGGCGGCCAGCACCTGGAAGGCCAGCACGATCAGCGCGTCACCGGCCAGCACCGCCAGGCGCTCACCGTAGGCCACGTGCACCGTGGGCACACCCCGGCGCAGTGGTGAATCGTCGAAGCAGGGCAGGTCGTCATGCACCAGTGATGCGCAATGCAGCAGTTCCAGCGCCACGGCGGTGGCGTCGGTCAATGCCGGGTCATCGTCGCCGCAAGCCAGGGCCACGGCCACGCACAGCCGCGGGCGCACCCGCGCGCCACCCGGCAGCACCGCGTGCCGCACGGCGGCCGCCAGGCGCGGCGGGCCGCCGGGCTTGTCAGTGCCGGAGATTGCGGCCGACAGCGCCAGCTCGATGCGTTGCATGGGGTCCATGGATCCTCCGGCTGACAGCGCGCCAACACCAGGGAAAAAGCCCTGTGTCACCACGACATGACATTATGATGTGTCATGCAGGATAGACACATGGGCATCACGCGTCAACTGCGGTTGTCAGCACGGGGCGGGGCAAGATGCCGCCGGTGATCGTGGTCGGCGCCGGCGTCGGCGGCCTGGCCGCCGCGGTGGCGCTGGCCGCACAGGGCCGCCAGGTGCTGGTGCTGGAGCGCGACAGCGCGCCAGGCGGCAAGCTGCGGCCGGTGCACATCGGTGGCCAGGCGCTGGACGCCGGGCCCACCGTGATGACGATGCGCGATGTCTTCGACAACCTGTTTGCGCTGGCCGGCGAGCGCCTGGACGACCACTTGCAACTGACCCCGCTGCGCACCCTGGCGCGCCATGCCTGGCCCGACGGCAGCCGCTTTGACCTGCACGCCGACCGCGCCGCCACGCTCGACGCCATCGGCCGCTTCTCCGGCGCCGCCGCTGCGCGCCAGTACGCCCAGTTCTGCCAGCGCTCGAAGTCGGTCTACGACACGCTGAACCAGCCCTATCTGCGCCGCAGCCGGCCCAACCCGGTGTCACTGGCCTGGCGCTGTGCCCAGGGCGGGCTGGCGCAATGGCTGGCGCTGTCGCGCATCGCGCCGTTCCAGACCCTGTGGCGTGAACTGGGCCGGCAGTTCAGCGACCCCCGCCTGCGCCAGTTGTTTGCGCGTTACGCCACCTACGGCGGCTCGTCACCGCTGGCCGCACCGGCCACGCTGATGCTGATTGCCCATGTCGAGCAGGCCGGCGTGTGGAGCGTGCAAGGCGGCATGCACCAGTTGGCAAACGCGCTGGCGGCGCTGGCGCAGCGCCTGGGCGTGGTGCTGCGCTGTGGCCAGAGCGTGGCGCGGGTGCTGTTGCACCAGGGGCGGGCGGCCGGCGTGCAATTGCTGGGCGCCGATGGCCAGCCGGGCGAGACTCTGGCGGCGTCGGCCGTGGTCTTCAACGGCGACGCCCAGGCCTTGCCGGCTGGCCTGCTGGGCGACGCGGTGCAGCGCGCCGTGCCAGCGCGGCCGGTGGCCAGTCGATCACTGTCGGCGCTGACCTGGAACCTGCTGGCGCCGGCGCGTGGCTTTCCGCTGCTGCGCCACACGGTGTTTTTTTCGGGCGACTACCCGCTGGAGTTTGCCGAACTGTTTGGCCAGCGCCGGCTGCCCAGCGAGCCCACCGTCTACATCTGCGCGCAAGACCGCGCCGACGACGCCTTGCCCGACGACGGCCGGCCCGAGCGCCTGCTGTGCCTGGTCAATGCGCCAGCACTGACATCGTTCAGCGGCGACCAGGGCGGCCCCACCGAGCAGGAGACCAGCGCATGCGAGCAACGCACCTTTGCCCACCTGGCACGGCTGGGCCTGCAGCTGAGCCCCAGCAGCCCGGGCCGGCTGCGCCACAGCCCGTTGCACTGGGCGCAGCGCTTTGCGGCCACGGGCGGGGCGCTGTATGGCCAGGCCACCCACGGCTGGATGGCGTCGTTCAATCGGCCGGCGGCGGCCACGGCGGTGCCGGGGCTGGTGCTGGCCGGCGGCAGCACCCACCCGGGGGCGGGCGTGCCGATGGCAGCGCTGTCGGGCCTGCTGGCGGCGCAGCAGGTGTTGCTGCAGCAGCCTGGCCGGACTTCGACCGCGCCGTGGCGCCCGGCGGCTATGCCTGGTGGTACCTCGACGCGCTGAGCGACGACGGCCGCCATGCGCTGGTGGTCATTGCCTTCATCGGCAGCGTGTTCTCGCCGTACTACGCCTGGGCCCGGCGGCATGGCCCGGCCGATGCCCTGCAGCATGTGGCGGTCAATGTGGCGCTGTACAGCCCCGGCGGTGGGCCCGGCGCGCGCTGGGCCATGACCGAGCGCGGCGCCGCCGCGCTGCAGCGCTGCGCCCACACGCTGGCCATCGGCCCCAGCGCGCTGCACTGGGACGGCAGCGCGCTGGTGGTCACGCTCGACGAGCGCTGCATGCCGATGCCGCGCCGCCTGCGTGGCACGCTGCGCCTGCAACCCCAGGCCATGGGCGCGCCCGCGTCGCTGGGCCTGGACAGCGCCGGTGCCCACCAGTGGTGGCCGATTGCGCCACGCGCCCGCATCGATGTGGATTTGCGGGAACCCGGCTGGCGCTGGCAGGGGGACGCGTACCTCGACAGCAACTGCGGCGCCGTGCCGCTGGAACAAAGCTTCAGCCGCTGGCAATGGGCACGGGCATCACTGGGCTCGTCACACAGCGCGGTGGTGTACGACGCGGTGCAAGGTGATGGTGTGCAGCGCCACATCGCGCTGCAATTTGGCGCCCAGGGCGGCTGCCAGGCGTTCGACGCGTCACCGATGCAACCCTTGCCAGCCGCGCCAGTGTTCCGCCTGCCACGTGGGCAACGCAGTGATGCCGGCAGCGCGCCGCAGGTGCTGCACACGCTGGAAGACACGCCGTTTTACGCCCGCAGCCTGGTGCAATCGCAATGGGGTGGCCAGCCGGTGCTGGCGGTGCATGAAAGCCTGGACCTCGAGCGCTTCAGCCGGCCGCTGGTGCAGGCGATGCTGCCGTTTCGCATGCCCCGGCGGGCGCGCTGAACGCTACAGCAGCACCAGGTTGGCCGCGCTGGCGCTGGGCACGGCAGTGCTGTGGATGCGGCCGTCGAACGTGACCAGGCGTGCCTGGTGGGCCGCCGCCAGCACCAGCAGGTAGTGGTCGGTCACCTGGCGGTGACCCAGCACACGCTGCCAGTCGATGCGGCCCGGCTCGAGCAGGCTCACGTCGTCGGGCAGAAACTGGTGGCTGGCATGCTGGGTGGCTTCCATCAGGCGCTGGGCCACGGCTGCGGCGGTCAGCGCGCCGGGGTAGGCGGGCTGCGACATCACGCGGATGCAGCCGTTCTGCGTCAACGGGCACGACAGCCAGCCCAGGCCGATGTGCTGTGCCAGCCACGCCGTCGCCTTGGCATGCGCGATGTGGGCCTGGTCGAGCAGGGCGATCAGCACATTCACATCCAGCAAGGCGCGCATGGGTCAGACGCCTTCGGCGTCGCGCAGCTGATCGATGGCCTGGTTGGTCACCGGCGTGCCACGGCTGGCAAATGGGCGAAAGCCGCCGACCGTGGCCGGATGGCCCATGCTGCCTGCCTGGTCCAACGCCGGGCCGCCGGCCAGCGCACGGCGCAGCAGCGCCGACACCACTTGCCCGGCCGACTGGCCTTGTTGCCGCGACAACTCTTTGATGGCTGCGAGCACGTCGTCGTCAATGTCCAGGGTGGTGCGCATGGGAACTCCGATCTGTTAATCCCACGGATTTTGCCATCGCGCACCAAGGCACGACAACATCAGCGCATCAAGTCATCCTGGCCGGCATCGCGTTTGTCTCGCCGCTGCGCCGCCTGCATGTCACGCCGCAGGCTGTAGAGCTGCCAGGCACCCCACAACAGTGGGGCGCCGAAGAACAGCAGCAGCTCGCACGCGATCATCGGGCGGATGGTCGGGCGGGTGGCCGGGCGAGTGGCCGGACGGGTGGCGCGCTTTCAATCACCGCCGCCGGCCATCGCGCCGCCGTCGGCAATGGCCCAACCCCGGTCGCGGCGCTCCAGGCGGTCGAACAGCGCGATCACGCCGGCCAGGCGCTTGGGTGCCGGTGCAACAAACAGGCCGTCATGCAGCGGGCCGGTCACCGCCTCCACCAGGTAGCGGGTGGCGCGCAGCGGCGGCTGCGGGCGAACACTGTCGTCTGGCAGCAGGGTCAGCATGGCCCGCAGCAGGCTCAAAGCCTTGCGGCGGCGGCTCACCACCGCGCGCTGGTCCACCGCATTCAAGCCCTGGCGCTCCACTTCCAGGCCGATCTGGGCATAGAGGAAGCGCGCCGCGTTGATGCCCGGGCGGCAGCCCAGCGGCAGTGCGGCCACACCGGCATCGACCCGGGTGTAGAGCGCATCGGCCGCGCGCAGCAGGCGCTGCACCACCGCGCCCAGGGCCGGGCTGTGCTGCGGCGCGGCCAGCCAGGTGTCGGGGTCGATGCCAGCCTCGCGCAGCCACTGGCGCGGCAGGTACAGCCGGCCCAGGCGGGCGTCTTCACCCACGTCACGGGCGATGTTCGACAGCTGCATGGCCACGCCCAGGTCACAGGCGCGGGCCAGGCCGGCGGGGCTGCGCACGCCCATCAGCAGCGCCATCATTGCGCCCACCGTGCCGGCCACCCGGGCGGCGTAGGCCTGCAATTCATGCAGGGTGTCGTAGCGGCGGCCGGCGGCGTCCCATTCAAAGCCTTCGATCAGCGCGTCGGGCAGCACGGCGGGGATCTGGAAGCGCCGCACCACCACCGCCAGCGCGCGGTCGGCCGCGTCGGCGCCGGGCTGGCCGGCGTAGATGGCGCCCAGGCGTTGGCGCAGCCGGCCCACGGCCTGGGCGGCGGCATGCTGGGCGTCGGCATCGCCGGCCGGCCGAGGTGCGCCACCGCCGGTCTGGCCGTCGACCTCGTCGTCGGCCAGGCGGCAAAAGGCATACAGCGCGCAGGCCGGGTCACGCACCGCCGCAGGCAGCAGCTTGGATGCCGCCAGAAAAGTGCGTGAGCCATTGGCCAGCAGGCGCTTGCAGGCGGCCAGGTCCTGCGCTTCGCCGGCCGTGGCGGTGTGCGCTGCGGCGGCCTTGGGCTCAGGCGTGTGCATGGGCCACCACGTCATCCGCATGGGGCACCACCGTGTCGAGGATGCGCGCTGACGACAGCACGCCGGGCAGGCCGGCGCCGGGGTGGGTGCCGGCGCCCACCAGGTACAGCCGGGCGAGTTCTTCGCTCTGGTTGTGCGGGCGGAACCAGGCGCTTTGCGTCAGCACCGGCTCCAGCCCGAACGCCGCACCGCGAAACGAGCCCAGCCGGTCTTGAAAGTCCAGCGGCGTCAGCAGGCGCGAGCTGATGACCGCCCGGCCCAGCCCCGGCAGCAGCGTGGCTTCCAGCCGGCGTTCGATCTTCTGCCGGTACGGCTCGGCTGCGGTGGCCCAATCGGTGCCGCTTTGCAGGTGCGGCACCGGCGACAGCACGTAAAACGCATCACAGCCCGGCGGCGCCAGCGAGGCATCGGTGGCGGTGGGCCGGTGCAGGTAGAGGCTGAAATCCTCGGCCAGGTGCTTGCGCTCGAAGATGTCGGTCAGCAAGCCCCGGTAGCGCGGGCCCAGCGCGATGGTGTGGTGGGCCACGCCGTGGTATTGGCGCTGGGTGCCGAAGTACCAGACGAACAAGCTCATCGAATACTTGGCGCGCTCGATCTTGGCGTCGGTCCAGCGCTGGCGGTGCTCAGGCGCCACCAGCTTGCGGTAGGTGGTGGCCGAATCGGCGTTGGAGACCACCGCATCGGCCAGCAGTTTTTCACCAGTCGACAGCAGCACACCGCAGGCCGCGCCGTCTTTCACCAGGATCTGCTGCACAGCGCTGTTGCAGCGCACCAGGTTGCCCTGGCCGGCGATCAGCTTGACGAGCCCGCTGACCAGCGCGCCGGTGCCGCCGATGGCGAAGTGCACACCGAAGCGCCGCTCCAGGAACGCGATCAGGCAATACACCGAGGTGGTGGCGAACGGGTTGCCACCCACCAGCAGCGACTGGAACGTCAGCACCACGCGCAGGCGCGGGTCCTGCACATGTTTGCAGG
>JANNMP010000307.1:0-14939 GCA_031398015.1 Burkholderiaceae bacterium | reverse complement strand
GCCTGGCCAGCGACCAGGTCATCGCGCTGACCACCCAGCAATGGGCGTCGCTGGACTCGACCGACTTGGCCGCACTGGGCACCGACCAATTGCGGGCGATGGAAACCCGCGACCTGGCAGCGCTGGACCTGGGCGACTTCGCCGCCCTGACCAGCACCCAGGTGGCCGCGCTCAGCAGCGACCAGGTGCGTGCCATCGAGACCGCCGACATCGCGGCCATCAGCACCCAGGGCATTGCCGCGCTCAGCGGCAGCCGCCTCAGCAACCTGAGCAGCGTGCAGCTCAATGCGCTGGGCAGTGAACAACTGCAGGCGCTGACCAGCAACCAGCTGCGCACGCTGACCACCGCCCAGATCGCCAACATCGGCACTGAAGAGCTGGGCCTGCTGACCACCGACCAACTGGCCGCCCTGGCCACCGACCAGGTGGTGGCACTGACCACGCTGCAAGTGGCCACGCTGGGCAGCGACGACATTGCCGCGCTCGGCACCGACCAGCTGCGGGCGATGGAAACCCGTGACCTGGTGGCGCTGGATTCCGTGGACCTGGCCGCCTTGTCCAGCGCGCAGATGGCAGCCTTGACCGGCGCCCAACTGCGTGCCATCGAAACCGTTGACCTGGTGGCTGCCAGCACCCAGGCCATTGCCGCGATCACCGCCGGCGCCATCACATCCTTGACCAGCCTGCAACTGGCAGCCTTGGGCAGCGAGCAACTGCTGGCCTTGACCAGCAGCCAGTTGCGTGCGCTTTCAACCCACCAGATCGCCACGCTGGGCACCGAAGAACTGGGCATCCTGGCCACCAACCAGCTCGCCGCCCTCAGCAGCGATCAGGTGATTGCATTGACCACCGGCCAGTGGGCGTCATTGGCCAGCGACGACATGGCCGGCCTGGGCACCGACCAACTGCGCTGGATGGAAACCCGCGACCTGGCCGCGCTGGACAGCGTGGACATTGCCGCCTTGTCCAGCGCCCAGGTGGCCGCACTCAGCACCGACCAGTTGATGGCGCTGGAAACCAACGACCTGGCGGCGATGGCCACCGCCGCCCTGGCCGGCATTGCCGTGGCCAACATCGACGCCCTGGGCAGCCGCCAGTTGGGCGCGCTGGCCAGTGAGCAATTGCAGGCCCTGACCAGCAGCCAGTTGCGCGCACTGAGCAGCCAGCAGCTCAGCGGCCTGGGCAGCGAAGATGTGACCGCGCTGACCAGCCAACAAATTGCCAGCCTGCTGACCGACCAGCTCAGCAGCCTGAGCACACGCCAGATCGCCGCGCTGGACAGCGACGACCTGGCCGGCCTCAGCACCAACCAGCTGCGCCATCTGGGCACGGCCCAGATCGCGGCGCTGGATTCGGCCGACCTGATGGCCCTCGATTCACGCCAGGTGGCCGCGCTCAGCTCGGACCAACTGGCGGCGCTGGAAACGGTGGACCTGGTGGCCATCAGCACCACCGGCATTGCCGCCATCAGCACCGAGAACATCAGCGCCTTCACCACCCGGCAGATCGCCGCATTGGCCAGTGACCAGTTGCAGGCCCTGGGCACGGCCCAGATCCGTGCGCTGGCCACCAGCCAGTTGGCCGGCCTGGCAACAGACGACCTGAACGGCTTGTCGAGCACCCAGATCGCCACCCTCAGCACCGAGCAGTTGCTGGCGCTGACCACGCTGCAGATCAGCGCGCTGGAAAGCGAAGACCTGGGCGCGCTCAGCACCGAGCAGATCAGCGTGCTGAGCACCGCCCACATCGTGGCGCTGGACAGTGCCGACTTTGCGGTGCTGTCGTCACAGCAGGTGGCGTCACTGACCGCAGCACAACTGCGCGCCATCGAGACGGTGGACCTGGCCGCGCTGGCCACCGCCGGCCTGGCGGTGGTGGCGGCCAGCTCGGTCAACGGCTTCTCCACCAGCCAGTTGGCCGCGCTGGGCAGCGAGCAGTGGGCGGCGCTGACCACCGCCCAACTGCAGAACCTGACCACCACGCAGATTGCCAACATCAGCACCGATGACCTGGGTGCCATGACCAGCGCCCAGCTCGCGGTGCTCGACGGCGAGCAGATCGCCGCGCTGACCACCTTGCAGTGGGCGTCGCTCGACTCCAGCGACATCGCTTCACTGGGCACCGACCAATTGCGGGCGATGGAAACCCGCGACCAGGTGGCACTGGACTCGGCCGACCTTGCCGCCTTGTCCAGCGCCCAGGTGGCGGTGCTCAGTGGTGAGCAACTGCGCGCCATCGAGACGCATGACATCGCCGCCATCAGCACCCAGGGCATTGCCGCCATCACCGGCGGCGCCATCACATCGCTGACCAGCAGCCAGCTGGCCGCCATGGGCAGCGAGCAACTGCAGGCGCTGACCAGCGACCAGCTGCGCACGCTGAGCACCAGCCAGATCGCCAGCCTGGGCACCGAAGAGCTGGGCGCACTCACCACCGAGCAACTGGCGGTGCTCAATGCCGAGCAAGTGCTGGCGCTGACCACACAGCAAGTGGCATCGCTGACCAGCGACGACATCGCCAGCCTGGGCTCAGACCAGCTGGCTTGGATGGAAACCCGCGACATCGCGGCACTCGACAGCCTGGACATCAGCGCGCTCAGCAGCAGCCAGATCACGGCGCTCAGCACCGCGCAACTGCGGGCCATCGAAACCAGTGATTTCGCCGCCATCGGCACCACCGCGCTGGCATCGCTGGCCGCTGCCAGCATGGCCGCACTGAGCAGCCGCCAACTGGCGGCGCTGGGCAGTGACCAGTTCCAGGCACTGACCAGCGAGCAGTTGCGAGCGCTCTCCACGCTGCAACTGGCCAGCCTGGGCAGCGACGACCTGAACGCGCTGACCACCGACCAGTTCAGCATGCTCACCACCGAGCAGATCGCCGCACTGACCACCACCCAGGTGGCCACGCTGGAGAGCGCCGACCTGGGCGCCCTGACCCCGGCCCAAGTGGCGGCGCTGACCACCCGCGGCATCGGCGCGGTGGAGACGGCCACCGTCTCGGCGCTGACCTCGGCACAGTTGGCGGCAATGGGCACGACCCAGATCCGCGCGCTGGAAACCGTGGACCTGGTGCGCATCGGCACCGACGCGCTGCAAGGTCTGGGCACCAGCCAGATCGCTGCCCTCAGCAGCCAGCAACTGGCAGCAATGGGCTCGGAGCAGTTGCAGTCACTCAGCACGCTGCAGCTCGGTGGCCTGTCCACCGCGCAACTGGCCAGCTTGTCCACCGACGACCTGAACCAATTCACCGCCGAGCAGTTCCAGGGCTTGTCCACCGCCCAGATCGCCGGCTTGTCCACGCTGCAGTTCAGCGCACTGGCCAGCGACGACCTGCGGGCCCTGGGCACGGCGCAAATCCGCGCCATCGAAACCCGCGACCTGGCCGCCCTTGATTCAACCGACATCGGCCAGTTGACAGCCGACCAACTGGCCGCGCTGGGCACGGCCCAGTTGCGCGCCATCGACAGTGCTGACCTCGCCGGCATCAGCGCAGCCAACATCGCGGTGTTGAGCGCGGCGCAGGTGGCCGCCCTCAGCAGCTCCCAGCTGGCCGCCCTGGCCACCGAGCAATTGCAGGCCTTCACCCAGACCCAGGTGGCCGCGCTGGGCACAGCCCAGCTTGCCAGCCTGGCCAGTGCGGACCTGAACGCGCTGACACAGGCCCAGATGGCCTGGCTCAGCACCGCCCAGGTGGCGGCGCTGGAGACACTGCAGTTCAGCACCCTGGAGACGGCTGACCTGGCCGGCTTCAGCACCGCCCAGCTGCGGGCCATTGAAACCCGTGACATTGCCGCGCTGGAATCCAGCCACCTGGCTGCGCTGACCGACGGCCAACTGGCGGCGCTGAGCACCGCCCAGTTGCGCGCCATCGAGACCGCCGACATCGACCACATCACGGTGGCAGCGCTGTCGGGCTGGAGCAGCACGCAGATCGCGGCGCTGACCACTGCACAACTGGCAGCCCTGGGCAGCGAGCAATTGCAGGCCTTCAGCCAGCAGCAACTGGCCGGCCTGGGCACGGCCCAGATCGCCAGCCTGGAGTCGCAAGACCTCAACGCGCTGACTGCCAGCCAGTTCGCCAACCTGAGCACGGCGCAGATCGCGGCGTTGACATCGCTGCAGGCCAGCGCGTTGGAGTCAGCCGACCTGCTGGCCCTGGGCAACAACCAGATCGCCGCGCTGCAGACGCGCAGCATTGCCGCGCTGGACAGCGCCGACGTGTCGGTGTTGACCGGCAACTTCATGGCTGCGATGAGCACGGCGCAGATCCGTGCCATCGAAACGGTCGATGTGGCGGCGCTCAGCGTGGCCGCCGTCGCCGGCCTGAGCTCGGCCCAGATGCGCGCGCTGGCAGACGAGCAGCTCGCTGCCCTGGGCACCGACCAGTTGCAGCGCCTGACCGGCGAGCAGTTGGCCGGCCTGGGCACGGCGCAGATCGCCAACCTGGCCACCGACGACCTGAACATGCTGACGGCCACGCAGTGGAGTGGTTTGTCCACGCTGCAGATCGCCGCGCTCGACACCCACCAGGTGGTGGCGCTGGACAGCGCCGACCTGCAGGCCTTGACGGCCCAGCAGGTGGCGGCCCTGTCCACCCGCAACTTTGCGGCCATGGCCACCGAGGAGCTGGGTTATTTCAGCGCCAACCAGGTGGCCGCATTCACCACCGCCCAGGTGCGCGCCATCGACACCGCTGACTTGGTGGTGCTGACGGGCGCCAGCTTCAGCGCGCTGACATCGGCCCATGTGGCCGCGCTGAGCAATGCGCAACTGGCGGCGCTGGGCACTGACCAACTGGTGGCCTTGAGCGCCGAGCAATTGGCGGGCCTGAGCACGCTGCAGATCAGCAGCATGGCCACCGACGACCTGAATGCCTTCACCGCCAGCCAGTTCCAGGCGCTGAGCACACGCCAGATTGCCGCGCTGGGCAGCGACCAGGTGGTGGCGCTCGACAGCACCGACCTGCAGGCCCTGAGCGCAGCGCAGTTGCGCGCCATCCGCAGCGAGGCCATTGCCGCGCTCGATTCGGCTGACTTCAGCTTGCTGTCGGCCGAGCAGTTGTCGGGCATGACCAGCGCCCAGTTGGCGGCCATTGCCACCGACGACATGGCCGGCATCTCGCTGACTGCGATCACCGGCCTGACATCGCTGCAGATCGGCGCCCTCAGTTCCGACCAGGTGGGCGCCCTCAGCTCTGACCAGCTGATGGCACTGACCGACAACCAGATGCGTGGCCTCACCGGCGCGCAACTGGCGGCCATCGCCAGCGCCGACCTGAATGCCTTCACCGCCACCCAGTTCCAGGCCTTCAGCACGGCGCAGATTGCCGGCTTGAGCAGCGAGCAGATCGGCAACCTCGACAGCGACGACCTGGGTGCGCTGACCACGGCACAAATCCGTGCGCTGGCCACCGAAGACCTGCTGTTCATGGACAGCGCCGACTTGTCGGTGATGAGCGCCGGGCAGTTGGGCGCACTGACCAGCGCCCAGGTGCAGGCGATCGGCAGCGACGATCTGAATGCGCTGTCGGACACCGACTTCAATGAGTTCGGCACGGCGCAGATCCGCGCCTTGAGCCAGGCCCAGCTCAATGCACTGGCCACCGACAGCATCGCCGCGATCAGCGGCGGCCTGGTCGCCGCACTCAGCACCCAGCAGATCGGCTGGCTCGACAGCACCGACCTGGGCGCGCTGACCGGCGAGCAGCTGGGATCGATGACATCGCTGCAGTTGCGGGCGATTGCCACCGCCGACATCGACGGCATCAGCGTGGCCACGCTGGGTGGGCTGACCGCCGCCCAGGTGGCATCACTGGCCACCGAGCAACTGGCGGCGCTGGCGTCTGACCAATTGCAGGGCTTCAGTGACAGCCAGATCGCCGGCTTGACGACGGCGCAACTGGCATCACTGTCCAGCGACGACCTGAACATGCTGACCGCCAGCCAGATGCAGGCGCTGACGACACGCCAGATCGCGGCGCTGGGCAACGCGCAGTTGCTGGCCCTGGCCAGCGACGACCTGCAGGCCCTCAGCGGCAGCCAGGTTGCCGCGCTGACCACCGCCCAACTGGCCGCGCTGGGCACCGAAGAGCTGGCCCTGCTGACCGGTGAACAACTGGCCAGCCTGAGCGCCACGCAGTTGCGCGCCATCGAGACGGCCGACATCGACAACATCGGTGTGGCGGCGCTGGGCAGCCTGTCGGCCAGCCAGATGGCGGCACTCAGCAATGCCCAGTTGGCGGCGCTGAACACCGACCAGTTGCAGGCCTTCAGCGACACCCAGATCGCCGGCCTGGGCACCGCGCAACTGGCCGCACTGGCCACCGATGACCTGAACAGCTTCACCGCCACGCAGTTCCAGGCCTTGTCCACCAGCCAGTTGGCCAACCTCACGACACTGCAGATCGCCCAGTTGGTCAGCGACGACCTGGGTGCCTTGAGCGGCAGCCAGCTCGCGGCGCTGCGCACCAGCCAGATCGCGGCGCTGGACAGTGCCGACCTGATGGTGCTCAACGGTGAACAGCTGTCGGCCTGGACGACGGCCCAGATCCGCGCCATCGACTCCACCGACATGCCCGGCATCAGCGTGGGCGCGCTCGGCGCCTGGAGCGCGGCGCAGGTGGGCAGCCTCACCGCTGGCCAGTTGGCGATGTTGACGTCTGACCAGCTGCAGGCGCTCAGTGCCGACCAGTTGGCCGGCCTGTCCACCACCCAGGTGGCGGCCCTGAGCACCGACGACCTGAACCAGTTCACCGCCACGCAGTTCCAGGCCCTGAGCACGGCGCAGATTGCCGGGCTGGGCACCGCCCAGGTGGCCAACCTGGAGGCTGCCGACCTGGGCGCGCTCAGCGCCACCCAAGCCAGCGCGTTGCGCACCGCGCAATTGGCGGGCATGGGCAGCGACGACATTGCCGCGCTCACCGGTGAACAACTGGCGGTGCTGGGCAGTGCGCAACTGCGCGCCATCGACGCCGCCGACATGCCGGCGATCCACTCCACAGCGCTGGGCGCGCTGAGCGCGCTGCAGATGGGCATGCTCAGCACCGCGCAACTGGCGGCGCTGTCCAGCGAACAACTGCAGACCTTGAGCGATGTGCAGTTGGGCGGCTTGAGCACGCTGCAGATCGCCACCCTGGCCACCGATGCCCTGAATGCGTTGACGGCCGGCCAGTTCCAGCAGCTGACCACGGCGCAGATTGCCGCGCTGACGGCCAACCAGGCCGCCAACCTGCAGGCCGACGACATTGCCGCGCTCAGCGTGGTGCAGTTGCGCGCCCTCAGCACCACCGCCATCGCGGCCTTGGGCAGCGACGACTTGGCGGCGCTGACCGGCGAGCAGTTGAACGGCCTGACCGCAGCACAGCGCCTGGCCATCGAAACCGCTGACATCAGCGGCCTGACGCTGGACGCGCTGGCCAGCCTCACCGCTGCCCAGGTGGGCGCCTTGACGTCACGCCAGTTGGTCGGCTTGTCGGATGCGCAACTGCAGTCATTGACCGACAGCCAGATCGGCGGCCTGACGACGCTGCAGATGGCCACTCTGGAGACCACCGACCTGCTGCTGCTGACCGACGCGCAAGTGCAGGCGTTGTCCACCGTGCAGATCAACGCCCTGACCACGGCCCAGATCGTGGGCCTGGACAGCAGTGACTTTGCGCTGATGTCCAACAGCCAACTGCGCGCACTGGGCAGTGACGACATCGCGGTGATGAGCGCCAACGACCTGGCGGTGCTCAATGCCGAACAGGTGGCCGCGCTGTCCACCGCCCAGGTGCGGGCCATCGAGTCGGCCGACCTGGGCGCGCTGGGCGCCGGTGACCTGCAGGAGTTCACTGCCAACCAGGTCAAGGCGTTCGGCAGCCAGCAGATCAATGCGCTGGCCAGCGACGACCTGCAGGCCCTGAGCAACAGCCAGTTTGCCGCGCTGACCACGCAGCAATTGCGCTGGCTGGACACGGCCGACATCGTTTCGCTCAGCAACGACCAGATCGCGTCGCTGACCAATGCCCAGGCCGCATCGCTGACCACGCAGCAGATCGTGGCGCTGAGCAATGACCACATCGGCGCGCTGCAGGTCAGCGCCATCCAGGCCATGTCGATGACCCAGGCGCTGGCCTTCTCCACCGAAGACTACAGCCTGATGAGCGGCGCGCAGCAGTCGGCGCTGAATGCCTTGTCGCCGATCATCCTGGACCTGGACGGCAACGGCGTGCAGACACTGTCGGCAGACCAGGGGGTGCAGTTCGACTTGAGCGCCACCGGCAACACCGGCCAGTACGGCTGGGTGGGCGGCAATGACGGCCTGCTGGTGCGTGACATCAACGGCGACGGCAGCATCAACGACGGCAGCGAGCTGTTTGGCGCCGCCACCCGCCTGGCCGACGGCAGCCGCGCCGGCCATGGCTACAACGCGATGGCCGCGCTCGACAGCAGTGGTGACGGCAGGCTCGACGCCACAGACACCGCCTTCGGTGAGCTGAAGCTGTGGGTCGATGCCGACCATGACGGCATCACCGACATCGGCGAGTTGAAGGGCCTGGTGGAGATGGGGGTGGCCGCGCTGAACCTCGACCATGTGGTGTCAGACCGCAGCGACAACGGCAATGCCGTGGCGCTGGTGGGCAGCTGGGTGGGCGAAGGCGGTGAGTCGCACGAGATGGCCGACGTGTGGTTTGCCAAGGCCCGCAGCGAGGCGCCACCGCCGCAGATCAGCGAGCTGCTGGCCGACGCGTCGGCTGAGCTGCAGTTGCCCAATGGCAGCGGGGCAAGCCAGGCAGGCCAGGCCAGCCCGACACAGCGCACCGCCGACGTGGTGGTGACAGCGGGTGGCTTCAAGCTCAACCCGTTCGAGGAAGACTTGCTCAAGCAGCAGCCGCTGGTCTGACGCCGGCCCGGCCGCAGCGCTGAAAAGCGCTGCGGCCAGCGCGCTGTTCCGGCGATCCCGGGGCCGGGCGCTGCGCCACAGTGTGTGCAAGCCGCCCGCCACCGTGCGGGCGGCGCCACTCACACAGGCGGGAAGCGCGCATGCTCAACGGCAAATCGGTGCTGGTCACTGGCGGCACAGGCTCATTCGGCCGCCAGTTTGTTGCCACCGTGCTCAAGCGCTGGCCCGGCGTGCGCCGGCTGGTGGTGTTCTCGCGGGATGAACTCAAGCAGTACGAGATGGCACAGACCTGGGGCGAGCATGCGCACCCGCAGCTGCGCTACTTCATCGGCGATGTGCGCGACCCACAGCGCCTGAAGCGTGCGCTGGAGGGCATCGATGTGGTGGTGCATGCAGCCGCGCTCAAGCAGGTGCCGGCGGCTGAGTACAACCCCTTCGAATGCATCAAGACCAATGTGCTGGGGGCGCAGAACGTCATCGAGGCCTGCCTGGACGCCGGCGTGCAGCGGGTGGTGGCGCTGTCCACCGACAAGGCCGCCGCACCGGTGAACCTGTACGGCGCCACCAAGCTGTGCAGCGACAAGCTGTTCGTGGCCGCCAACAACATCAAGGGCAGCCGTGACCTGCGCTTCAGTGTGGTGCGCTACGGCAATGTGATGGGCAGCCGCGGCTCGGTGATCCCGTTCTTCCAGGCGCGCAGGACCAGTGGCGTGCTGCCGATCACCTCACCCCAGATGACCCGCTTCAACATCAGCCTGCACGAGGGTGTGCAGATGGTGCTGTGGGCGATCGAACATGCCTGGGGCGGTGAAATCCTGGTGCCCAAGCTGGCCAGCTACCGCATCACCGACGTGGCCGAAGCGGTGGCGCCCGATTGCCGTCAAACCGTGATCGGCATCCGCCCCGGCGAAAAGCTGCATGAGGAAATGATCACCGCCAGCGACAGCCCGAACACGGTTGACCTGGGTGACTACTACGCCATCCTGCCCACCGGCGCCGAGTACAGCACCGACGACTACTGCGCCCGCCAGGGTGCGCGCCGGGTGCTGCCCGGCTTCAGCTATGACAGCGGCAGCAACCCCGATTTTCTGACCGTGCCGCAACTGCGCGACCTGATCGACACCCAGGTCAATGGTCTGGCGCACGGCGTGGCGCGACACTGAGCGCGTCCCAACCCCCAAGCGGAGCGAGCATGAGCGACACCCCCACCTGGCGCAGCGCGCAAGAGGCATTCTGGGCCGGCGACTTCGGCAGCGACTACATCCAGCGCAACCGCAGCCAGGCGCTGCTGGCCGCCAACCTGGATTTTTTCGCCAAGGCGCTGCGCCAGGCGCGTGGCCTGGGCTCGTGCATCGAGTTCGGCGCCAACATCGGCATGAACCTGCAGGCGCTGCGCCTGCTGTTCCCGCAGATGGCCGCCTCGGCGATCGAGATCAACCCCGATGCTGCGGCGCAACTGCGCCAGTTGGTGGGTAATGCCAACGTGCACCAGGGCTCGATCCTGGACTTTGCACCCCAGCCAGCCGGCCAGCAATGGGACCTGGTGTTCACCAAGGGCGTGCTGATCCACATCAACCCCGAGCTGCTGCCCCAGGTCTACGACAAGATGGTGGCGGCCAGCCGCCGCTGGGTGCTGGTGGCCGAGTACTACAACCCGCAGCCGGTGGCCATTGCCTACCGCGGCCACACCGACCGCTTGTTCAAGCGTGACTTTGCCGGTGAGCTGCTGCAGCGCCACCCGGCGCTGCGCCTGGTGGACTACGGCTTTGCCTACCGGCATGACCCGAACTTTCCGCAAGACGACATCAACTGGTTCCTGCTCGAAAAACACTGACACCCCAAGCCCCCGCCATGCGCTACTGCTGCCGCTGCCTGCAACCCGACACCCGGCCCAACACCGCCTTTGGCGCCGACGGTGTCTGCCCGGCCTGCAGCTACAGCGTGGCGGTGCAGGCGGTCGACTGGCAAGAGCGCATCGACATCCTGGCCGACATGTTTGCCGCGCGCCGCGCGCGGCGCAAACCGGGGCAGTTCCATGACTGCATCATCGGCGTGTCGGGTGGCAAGGACAGCACCCGCCAGGCACTGTGGGTGCGCGACAAGTTCGGCATCAACCCGCTGCTGGTGTGCCTGAGCTACCCGCCCGAGCAAGTGACACGGCGTGGCATGCACAACCTGGGCAACCTGATCGACCTTGGCTTTGACGTGGTGGTCTCGGCGCCGGCACCGGCCACCTGGCGGCGCCTGAAGCAGGAAGGCTTCAAGCGCTTCACCAACTCGTTCCGCTCGACCGAGCTGGCGCTGTTTGCCGGTGTGCCGCAAATTGCGCTGCAGTACGGCATCGACCTGATCCTGTGGGGCGAGAACCCGGCGCTGCAACTGGGCGACATGAACAGCCTGGGCCGCACCGGCTACGACGGCAACAACCTGCGCCACTTGAACACGCTGTCGTCGGGCACCCAGTGGATGCTGGACGCGGGCGTGACAGCGCAGCAGCTGATCCCGTACCGCTACCCGGCGCCCGAAGAGTTCATCGGTGCCGGGCTGGAGATCGTCTACCTGGGTTGGTTCATGGGTGACTGGTCACTGCTGAACAACGGCATGTACGCCTGCACCGAAGGCCTGGAAGTGCGCAGCGACGGTGTCGAAAGCACCGGTGACCTGTTCGGCCTGACCGCGCTGGACGAAGACTTCACGCCGATCAACCAGATGATCAAGTACTACAAGTTCGGCTTCGGCCGCACCACCGACTATGTGAATGAAGAGATCCGCCTCGGCCGGCTGACACGCGCGCAGGGCGTGGCGCTGGTCAGTGCGCACGACCATGCCTGTGCGAGCGCGTACATCGCGCGCTATTGCGACTACCTGGGCATCACGGTGGCGGCGTTCTGGGCCCAGGTGCGCGCGGCCACCAACCGGCTGCTGTTCGACATCGATGCCGATGGGCGCATCCAGCGGCGCTTCGTGGTGGGCGTGGGGCTGGTGGAAGAAGAGGCGTGCCTCGCATGAGCTTGCGCCGCATCACGGCCGCGCTGGTGGATTACGGCGCCGGCAACCTGGCTTCGATGGCCCGTGCGCTGACCAACCTGGGCCTGCGCTGCAAGGTCAGCCGGGATCCGGCCGTGCTGGCAACGGCCGACCTGCTGGTGCTGCCCGGCGTGGGTGCGTTTCCGGCGGCGATGACGGCCTTGCACCAGCACGGCCTGGTCGACGTGATCGTTGACCGCGCGCGTGCCGGCCAGCCGCTGCTGGGCATCTGCCTGGGCATGCAGTTGCTGGCCGACAGCTCCAGCGAGCATGGCCACAGCGCCGGCCTGGGCCTGGTGCCCGGCCAGGTGACGGCCTTGCCGCAGGCGCGCTGGCACATCGGCTGGAATGCGCTGCAGGTGCGTGATGACGAGCCGCTGCTGCGCCGCAGCCATGGCCAGGCGCTGTACTTCAACCATGCCTATGCCTACAGCCGGCCCGGGCCCCACAGCGTGGCCACGGCACGGCTGGACGACAGCCAAGCCGCGCCCATCACCGTGGCGGTGCGGCGCGGCAATGTGGTCGGCCTGCAGTTCCACCCCGAAAAAAGCCAGGCCGCCGGCCAGCAGTTGCTGCGTGACGTGGTCGACGGGTTGTTGCCATGATTCACAAGCGCCTGGTCGGTGTGGTCACTGTCAAGCAGGGCTGGGCAGTGCAGTCATTCGGTTTTGCCCGCCACCTGCCGCTGGGCCGGCCCGAGGTGGTGGCGCAGAACCTGTGCCGCTGGGGCGTCGATGAAATCCTGCTGCAGTGCATTGACCGCAGTGGTGGCGCGGGCTGCCAAGCGCTGGGCCCCGACCTGGCGCTGCTGCAGCGCATCAGCCGCCAGGGCCTGGCCACGCCGCTGGTCTACCAGGGTGGCATCCGCAGCGTGGCCGATGCAGTGGCTGCCGTGCAGGCCGGCGCCGAGCGGGTGGCCATCGACAGCCTGCTGCGTGATGACCCGGCGCTGGCCGCAGCCATCGCCGTGCCGCTGGGCGCGCAGGCGGTGGTGGCGGCGCTGCCGCTGGCCTGGTCAGGCGGGCAGTTGTTGTGGCTGGACCACCGTTGCCACACCAGCACGCCGTTGGGCGCCGAGCACTTGGCCGTGCTGCGCAGCGGCGCCATCAGCGAAGCGCTGTTGATCGACTGGCGCAATGAAGGCCAGCCCGATGGCAGCGCCGGTTTCGACACCGCCCTGCTTGACCACTGGCCCGTGCCCGGCCTGCCGCTGATCGCCTTTGGTGGCCTGGCCGACCCACAGCGGCTGCAGCAGGTGCTGAACCGGCCCGCCGTGGTGGCCGCCGGCCTGGGCAACGCACTGGCCTGGCGCGAGCATGCGGTGCAGCAGTACAAGGCCGCCCTGCCCGGCTTGCCGCTGCGGCCGGCGGTGTATGCGGCGGCAGCGCTGTGAGCATGCAGCACACCACGCCAACGCCAAGCGGTGCCGGCATCCAGCAGCGCCTGCACTGCCGGCGCTGCCTCTACACCAGCGACCACCCGCTGGGCCTGGTGATCGACGCTGCCGGTATCTGCTCGGGCTGCCGCATCCATGAAGAGAAAGACACGCTCGACTGGGACGCCCGCTGGCACGCGCTGGAGCGCCTGGTCGCACCATACCGAAGCAGGACGGGCGAGGCCTACGACTGCATCGTGCCGGTGACTGGCGCCGGTGATTCGCACTGGGTGGTGCACCAGGTCAAGCACCGCCTCAAGCTGAACCCGCTGCTGGTGCACTACAACCGCTACTACAACACCGCGCTCGGCATCCGCAACCTGGCCAACCTGCGCGTCCAGATGGACTGCGACATCCTGGTGCAGAACGTCAACCCGCGCTCGGTCAAGCGCATCACCGCCACCACCTTGCGCAACCTGGGCAGCCTGTACTGGCACTGCCAGGCGGGGCACACGGTGTGGCCGGTGCAGACCGCCGTGCGCCAGCAGGTGCCGCTGATCATCTGGGGCGCCCACCAGGGCCTGGAGCAGGTGGGCATGTTCTCGCACACCCAGGCCGTGGAAATGACGCGGCGGCACCGCAAAGACCATGACCTGATGGGCCTGGAAGCCGATGACCTGCTGGGCGCGTTTGACACCCTGCGTGAAGAAGACATCTGGCAGTACCGCTACCCCGACGATGCCGCGCTGGCGCGTGTGGGCGTGCGTGGCATCTATCTGGGCAACTACATGCGCTGGGACCCGAAGGCCCAGCATGAGCAGATGATCGCGCAGCGCGGCTACCGCACAGCCCGCAAGGCGCGCAGCTTCGAAACCTATGACCATGTCGACTGCTGGGTGCACCTCGACCTGCATGACCAGCTGAAGCTGCACAAGCACGGTTACGGCAAGGTGACCGACCATGCCAGCCGCGAGATCCGCCACGGCCGCCTGACCCGCGCCCAGGGTCTGGCGCTGGTGCGCCGGCATCAGCAGCAGCCGGTGGCCCATGCCGACAAGTTCTGCCAATGGCTGGGCATGGATGCCAGCGGCCTGCGCTTCATGCTGGACCAGCACCGCAGCCCCAGGCATTGGCACAGCAGCCAGCCCGGCCACTACACGTTTGCCGGGCCCAGCAGCACCGACCCCGGGTTGGCCGAAGCCGGCAGCGCCGCATGGTGTGATGCCGACCTGGACCCCCGCGCGCGTTTCGTGGCCAACGACGTGCTGGCCCACGGCGGCGACGACGGCTACATCACTGTCGGCAAGGGTTGCGCATGAGCCCGACGCGGTGGTGTTTTGCAGGCACTGCACTGTGGCAAGCGCGCATTTGACGCGCTGCGGCGAGCAGGCGATGGCGATTGCAACAGCCGGGCTGTTGACGCTTCGGCTCGATTTGTCTGGGTGCTTCAGACTTTTGGCTTGACGCTTGAGGCTTCGCCGCCTCGCGGCACCGCGCCGGGTCGCGCCCCGGCAGGCGGTAACTTTCTTGTCGCGACAAGAAAGTCACCAAAGAAGCGCTTGTTGAACTGGGCGTACATCAGCCCAACGGCGGCCAGCGCCATGGCAGTTGCAAACGTTGGTCTGGTGTCCGCCCAGTTTGGAAGGCGTTTCTTT
>JANNMP010000209.1:0-2130 GCA_031398015.1 Burkholderiaceae bacterium | reverse complement strand
AGGCGGATTGCCTTGCTCACCGCCGTCGGCGTGACACCCAGCCGCCCGGCGGCCACCGTGAAACTGCCGGCCTCGGCCACCGCCGCAAACACGGTCACGCCATCGAGCGGATCGGCCATCATGGGCTGATTGTGAACCGCAGGTGCACAGGCCAAGCACGTCAATGCGCTTTGTCAATGCAAGCAACTTGCCTAGGCTATGCGCTCCCGCCGCACTTCAGCAGCCAACGCGTTGAAACGCACACACCATGACACCTCGCAACTGGTTCATCACTGGCACCTCCAGCGGCTTCGGCCGCACGATGACCGACATCCTGCTGGCCCGCGGCGACCGGGTGACCGCCACCGTGCGCAAGGCCGGTGCCCTTGACGACCTGGCAGCCCGCTACCCGCAACAGCTGCGCGTCGCCGTCCTCGACGTCACGGACACCGACGCTGTGCGGCGCGTGGTCGACCAAGCTTTTTCAGCGATGGGTCGCATCGATGTTGTCGTGAACAACGCAGGCTACGGCCTGTTCGGTGCGGCTGAAGAAGTCAGCGACGACGCGATCCGGCGACAGATCGACACCAACGTGATCGGCTCGATCCAGGTCATCCGCGCAGCATTGCCACACCTGCGCACGCAGGGCGGCGGCCGCATCCTGCAGGTGTCGTCCGAAGGCGGCCAGATCACCTATCCCAGCTTCAGCCTGTACCACACCAGCAAGTGGGCGATCGAGGGCTTCGTCGAGTCGGTGGCGCAGGAGGTTGCGCCGTTCGGCATCACGTTCACGATCCTCGAACCCGGGCCGGCCAAGACGCGCTTCGGCAGCGGCCTGGAGCGCGCGACACCGATGGCGATTTACGAGAACACGCCGGTGGGCGATGTGCGGCGGGCCTTCGCCTCAGGGTCGTTCGCGGTCAAAGGTGACCCGGTGAAGATGGCGCAAGCCATGGTCGACTCGGTTGACGTCGACCCGGCGCCGAAGCGGCTGGTGCTGGGCAGCGGCAGCCACGCCAGGATTCGCACAGCCTTGCTGGAGCGGTTGGCCGTTCTGGACGCAGGCCGTGAGATTTCCTTGTCGACAGATTTCACTGCCTGAACCGGACAACCCATTGCTGCTGAAAAATGACATTCAGTCTCGCCAAAATTTGCCAACGCCGCGATGATCCTGCGATGACGACCATGAACATTTCCTTGCCCGAGGCGATGAAGTCATTTGTCGACGGGCAAGTCACCAGCCGCGGCTTCGGCACCAGCAGCGCGTACGTGCGTGAGTTGATCCGCAAGGAGCAGGACCGGCTGCATTTGCGCGGCCTGCTGCTGGCCGGTGGTCAGTCGGCAACGGGTGTGCCTGCAGACGCAGCCTACTTTGCGTCGCTGCGTGAGCGCGTGCGCCGCAACGTTGCGGGATGACTCCCAAGCCTTCATCCCGCGTGCGTTGGCGCAGCAGCTGTGGATGAAGCGATCCACCATTCCTCGTCTTGTGCTTCAAACAAGGCCGTGCCATCGATGTGTGGCGGGTGCTGCAGGAACAGCGCGACATCCCTGGCTGGATGATCGACCCTTGAGCCGGCGCTACGCTGCGCCTATCGGTACAGCAGCGTGCCGTCGTTCAAATCTGCCGCAGGCAGTGTGAGACGCTCACTGGCGTAATCCTGCCCATGCACCCATGGCGTGCGGCTGCCCTGCTGCGGCAGCAGGTGCACACCGCGCTGCACATAACCGGCGTTGAAGTTGTCGGGCGTGATCCAGGGCAGCAAGGCCATGTCTGCATCCTGCGGGCGCAGCGCGGGTTGCACCACTTGGGCGCCATGCGCATCCATGTGCTGCAGCAGCCGGCAAACCAGGTCGCCCACCATGTCAGTGCGCAAGGTCCAGCTGGCGCGCAGGTAGCCGAACACCCAGGCAAGATTGGGCACGCCGGTGAACAGCACGCCGTTCCAGGCCACGGACTTGGCAAAGTCCAGCGGCTGGCCGTCGATGGTGAATGTGATGTCGCCCAGCACGTTCAAGTGAAAGCCGGTGGCGGTGACCACCACGTCAGCCGCCAGGTGCGCACCCGATTGCAGCTGGATGCCGTTGGGCGTGAAGGCCTCGATCTGGTCGGTGACGACAGATGCCTGGCCATCGCGCATGGCCTTGAACAGG
>JANNMP010000266.1:0-2531 GCA_031398015.1 Burkholderiaceae bacterium | reverse complement strand
CCCAGACCCGCGCCTTGGCCGGTGCGGTGGAACTGACGCAGGCCATGGGCGCTGCCCAGGCGCTGGCGCTGGCCGACAGCGCCTTGGCGCGTGTTGAGGCGGGTGAAATGGTGGGCGAAGTGGCGGATGAAGTTGCGGGTGACCTGATGGATGAAGTGGCGGATGCTGCGCCCCCTGCAATCGCACCTGCGCTGTTGCTGGCGCTGGACATCGACCTGTCGCGGCAGCTTGAATCACCCTGGGCGCGGCGCTTCAACCGGGCACTGGCCCAAGGCCGGCTGGCGCTGGCCGCCTACCCGGTGCGCACGCCCGATGCGCGCCAGTTGCATCTGGATTGCCCGTTGCGGGTGCAACTGCGCAGCGGTGGCCCGATGGAGCCGGCCAGCCGCTGGCTGCCGCTGGCCAGCGGCAGCCGCGTGTGCGCCGAACTCGACGAACAGGCCGTGGCACTGGCGCTGGCCGCGATCAGCGCCGACGGCCTGGCGCGCTGCATCAACCTGGCGGCATCCTCGGTGGCCTCACCGGCGTTTGTCGCGGCGGTGGTGCAGCGCCTAGTGCGCGCACCATCGGCGGCCTGCCGGCTGTGGATCGACCTGCCCGAAGCACTGGCGATGGCCGAGCCGATGCTGGTGCGTGACCTGGCGCGCTGCTGGCGCCCGCTGGGCGTGATGCTGGGGCTGGAGCATGCCGGCGAAGGCCTGGCCCGCATTCCGCAGCTGATCGACCTGGGGCTGGACTGCGTGCGCATCGACAGCCGCTTCGTCAACGGCATCAGTGCAACTGGCGCACACCATGCACGCCGGCACCTGCAGGGCCTTGTCAAGCTGGTGCAGGCGGTGGGCCTGCAAGTCACAGCCGAAGGCGTGCGCTCGGCCGACGACCTGGAAACGCTGTGGCAAATGGGCTTCGACGCCGCCACCGGCCCGGCGCTGGTGGCCGAGGCCGAACTCGCGGCCTGAGCCACGCCCGCTGCGCGGGCAGCCTCAGGCGATGCTGCCGCAATGCAGCGGGTAGGCGCCGGCGCGCCGGCAGGCAAAAAAGTGCTGCAGCGTTTCTTTCACCGTGCGGAACGCGATCTGGTCCCACGGCACTTCGTGTTCATGGAACAGCCGCGCCTCCAGCGTCTCGGGGCCGGGGTCGAGCGTGGTGTCGGTCATGCGGGCACGGTAGAACAAATGCACCTGGCCCACCCGCACCACGCTGATCAGGGTGAACAGCTCTTGCAGCTCGATGTTGGCGCCGGCTTCTTCCGCGGTTTCGCGCAGCGCGCCGGCTTCCACCGTTTCGCCCAGCTCCATGAAGCCGGCCGGCAATGTCCAGAAGCCGTGGCGCGGTTCGATGGCGCGCTTGCACAGCAGCACCTGTTCACCCCACACCGGCAAGGTGCCCACCACGTTCAGCGGGTTCTCGTAGTGGATGGTGCTGCAGGCCGAGCAGATGGCGCGCTCGCGGTTGTCATCGTCTGGCACACGGTAGGCGGCGGGGGCGCCGCAGGCGCGGCAGTGCTTGATGCGGTGCGGCTCGAACATCGGCAAAGTGTAGCGGTGGACCATGGCATCATCGATTCCGGACCGCCCTTCAACCCCACGCCAAGGCGCCCCCATGTCCCATGTTTTTGCACCTTTGCCCCAGGCTTCAGTGCCGGTGGCCGGCGGTGGTTTGTTTCCGGTGCACCGCATCTATTGCGTCGGCCGCAACTATGCTGAGCATGCGCAAGAGATGGGCTTCACCGGCCGCGAGCCGCCGTTCTTCTTTCTGAAGCCGGCTGACGCGGTGCTGCCGGTGCCCGATGGCGCCACCGGCGAAATGGCCTACCCGCCGCTCACGGCCAACCTGCACCATGAGATCGAGCTGGTGGTGGCCATCGGCAAGGGCGGCGCCAACATCGCTGCAGCCGATGTGGCCAGCCACATCTGGGGTTATGCCGTGGGCCTGGACATGACCCGGCGTGATCTGCAGAACGACATGAAGAAGCAAGGCCGGCCCTGGTGCATCGGCAAAGGCTTCGACCAATCGGCGCCGATCGGGCCGCTGCACCCCATCGCCAGCACCGGTGAGCTGCGGCGCGGCGCCATCACGCTGGCGGTCAATGGCAAGCAGCGCCAGGCTGGCGATCTGTCCGAGCTGATCTGGAGCGTGGCCGAGACCATCGAGACCTTGTCGCGTGCCTGGACGCTGCAGCCCGGTGACCTGATCTTCACCGGCACGCCGGCCGGCGTTGGCGCGGTGGTGGCCGGTGACGTGATGGAAGGCAGCATCGCCGGCCTGGGGCAATTGCGTGTGCGTGTGCGCGCAGGCTGAGCGGGGACTGGCCATGCAGCTCTACAACTACTTCCGCTCATCGGCATCGTTTCGGGTGCGCATCGCACTCGGGCTCAAGGGCCTGGCCTTCGATTACATCGCCGTGCACCTGGTGAAGAAGCAACACCTCGATCCGGCCTACACCGCGCTGTCGCCCAGCCGGCTGGTGCCGCTGTTGCAGGACGGGCAAACGCTGCTGGGCCAGTCATTGGCCATCGTCGAGTATCTGG
>JANNMP010000206.1:0-1828 GCA_031398015.1 Burkholderiaceae bacterium | reverse complement strand
TCTTCGGATGAGCTTTGTCCACCTGCGCACCCACACCGAATACTCCGTCGTCGATGGCACGCTGCGGGTGGACGCCGCTGCCGCCGCCGCCCGCGCCGACACCCAGCCGGCGCTGGCGATCACCGATCTGTGCAACCTGTTCGGCGCGGTCAAGTTCTACAAGGCCTGCCGCGGCCAGGGCATCATGCCGATCATCGGCGCCGATGTGTTCATCGAGCCCGACCTGGTGGTGCCGGGCAGCGGGTTGGCGCAAGGTCAGCAGCCCAGCCGCCTGCTGCTGCTGGTGCACAACCGCCAGGGCTATCTGAACCTGTGTGAGCTGCTGGCGCGCGGCTGGGTGCAGAACGCCAACCGCGCCCAGGCCTGGCTGAAATGGGACTGGCTGGCCGAGCGCGGCGCCGGGCTGATCGCGCTGTCGGGCGCTGACCTGGGCGCGGTGGGCATGGCCTTGCTGGCCGGTGATGCGCCGCGTGCCCGCGCGCTGGCGCAGCGCCTGTCGGCACTGTTTCCGGGCCGCTTCTACATCGAGCTGCAGCGCGCAGGCTTGGCAACGCATGAGCCGCATGTGCGCGCCGCCGTGCCGCTGGCCGCTGCGCTTGGCCTGCCGGTGGTGGCCACGCACCCGATCGAGTTTCTGGCGCCTGATGATTTCGACGCCCACGAGGCCCGGGTGTGCGTGGCCGAGGGCGAGATGCTGGCCAACCCCAAGCGCATCAAGCGCTTTAGCCGCGAGCAGTACTTCAAGACCCAGGCGCAGATGGCCGCGTTGTTTGCCGACCTGCCCAGCGCGCTGGCCAACACCGGGGCAATTGCCCAGCGCTGCAACCTGAGCCTGGAGATGGGCAAGAACTATTTGCCCGATTTCCCCACGCCCTTGCAGGCGGATGGCCCGGGCAAGGGCACGCCCATGCCGATGGGCGAGTACTTCCGCCAGTCCAGCTTCGACGGCCTGGCCCAACGGCTGGCTGCGCTGTACCCCGACGCTACCCTGCGCGCCGCCCAGCGTGCACGTTATGAAGAGCGGCTGGCCTTCGAGATCAACACCATCCTGGCGATGGGCTTTCCGGGCTACTTTTTGATCGTGGCCGATTTCATCAACTGGGCGCGTTGCAACGGTTGCCCGGTGGGGCCGGGGCGGGGCTCGGGCGCGGGCAGCCTGGTGGCCTATGCGCTGAAGATCACCGACCTGGACCCGCTGCAGTACAACCTGCTGTTCGAACGCTTCCTGAACCCCGAGCGGGTGTCGATGCCCGACTTCGACATCGATTTCTGCCAGGGCAACCGCGATCGCGTGATCGACTACGTCAAGGGCAAATACGGCCGCGACGCCGTGAGCCAGATCGCCACTTTCGGCACCATGGCGGCCAAGGCCGCGCTGCGCGACATCGGCCGGGTGCTGGGCATGGGCTACGGCCATGTCGACAGCGTGGCCAAGCTGATCCCCGCGCCGCCGGGCAAGACGGTGACACTGGCCCGCGTGCCCGCCAACCCCGACCCCGGCATCATCTATGCCCGCAAAGAGGTGCCCGAGCTGGACCAGCGTGAAGCCGCCGAAGAAGAGGTGGCCGAGCTGCTGAGCCTGGCGACCCGGGTCGAAGGCATCGTGCGCAACATCGGCATGCATGCCGGTGGGGTGTTGTTTGCGCCGGGCAAGATCACCGATTTCTGCCCGCTGTACCAGCAACCGGGCAGTGACAGTGCGGTCAGCCAGTACGACAAGGACGATGTCGAAGCCATCGGCCTGGTCAAGTTCGACTTTCTGGGCCTGGCCACGCTGACCATTCTGGAGCTGGCCAAGAATTTCATCGTGGCGCGCCACCCGGGGCGC
>JANNMP010000217.1:0-1740 GCA_031398015.1 Burkholderiaceae bacterium | reverse complement strand
CGCGGTTCTATGCCCAGACCTTCCCGGACAGCGCGGTCGGCGCGGTCCATCGCGCGCCCGGCGACTACCCCGCGGGCAAGCAGGGCGACATCTTGACGGTCGAGTTCACCGTGATCGGCATCCCCTGTCTCGGCCTCAATGGTGGCCCGGCGTTCAAGCACAGCGAGGCGTTTTCGTTCCAGATCGCCACCGACGACCAGGCTGAAACTGACCGCCTGTGGGCAGCCGTCGTCGGCAATGGCGGCCAGGAAAGTGCCTGCGGCTGGTGCAAGGACAAATGGGGCCTGTCGTGGCAGATCACGCCGCGCGTGCTGATCGCCGCGATCAGCAATCCTGACCGTGCCGCCGCCAAACGCGCTTTCGACGCCATGATGCAGATGACGAAGATTGACATCGCGGTGATCGAAGCGGCCGCTCGCGCACCGGCTTAGAGTCGCAGCACCGCCCACGGGCATCTGCCAAGCAAACCGCCATGCACTTCTCTCGCCAGCTTGTCACGCACCTTGCCCTTCTGGCGGTTTGCCTCGGCATGCCCAATGCCGCGTCGGCGCAGGCCTTGTCACCCCAGGCCGTGCAGGCCAGGGTGGCCGAACAGTTGCCGCAGGTGCTGGCCAGCCTGAAGGAGCTGACGGCCATTGAATCGGGCAGCCGGGATTTGGACGGCCTGGCCACGCTGGCGAGCGTGATCTCCCAGCGCCTGCAGGCCGCGGGCATGGCGGTGCAACTGCTGCCAGCTCAGGCGCCGGATTTCCACCCGCAGCTCAAAGGCGCCAAGCTGGGGTCGATGGTCTATGCCACGCGCGCGGGCAGCGGCAAGGCGCGGGTGCTGCTGATCGCCCACATGGACACGGTGTATGCCAAGGGCATGGCGGCCAAGCAGCCGTACCGCATCGACGGTGACAAGGCCTACGGGCTGGGCATCTCCGACGACAAGGGCGGCGTGGCGCTGATCCTGCACACGGTGCAGTTGCTGCAGCAGATGGGCTTCCAGGACTATGCCCAGCTGGGCGTGTTGATCAACGCCGATGAAGAAGTCGGCTCACCAGGATCAGGCGCCACCATCACCCAGTTGGGCAGCGAGTACGACGTGGTGATGTCGTTTGAAGGCGGTGGCTTTCAAGAGGACTATGTGCGCCTGGCCACCAGCAGCATCGCCATCGTCGAGATGAAGATCACCGGCCGAGCCAGCCACGCCGGCAGCGCGCCCGAGCGTGGCCGCAACGCCTTGTACGAGATGGCGCACCAGATCTTGAAGAGCCGCCAGTTCGGCGATGCCACGCGTGAGCTGAAGATCAACTGGACGATTGCCAACAGCGGTGAAACACGCAACGTGATCCCGGCCTCAGCGGTGGCCATTGCCGATGTGCGCTCACTGAGCAACGACGACCTCGACCGCATGGAGGCGCAGCTGCGTGAATCGATCAAGGACAAGCTGATCCCCGAGACCAGCATCGAGCTGAGCTTTTACCGCAGCCGCCCGGCGTTTGTGGCCAATGCCGCGTCGCGCGCGCTGGCCAGGCATGCGCAGACGATCTACAGCGAAATCGGCCAGAAGCTGGATGTGCGCGAGCGCGCCACCGGCGGCGGCACTGACGCCGCGTTTGCCGGCTTGCGGCCCAAGGGCGGTGTGCTGGAAAGCTTTGGCCTGCGTGGCTTCGGTGCGCATTCCAATGACGATGAATACATTCTGATCAGCTCGATCGTGCCCCGCCTGTACCTGGCCACACGCATGGTGATGGA
>JANNMP010000160.1:0-1823 GCA_031398015.1 Burkholderiaceae bacterium | reverse complement strand
TGCGGTTGACCAGGATCAGCTGGGGCGCGGCCAGCGGGATCGGCGCGCCGTTGTAGCCGCTGATCATGCCGCACATGGCCACGCGGCTGAAGGCGTTGGCGCGCATCAGCACCGCGTCCAGGATTTGCCCGCCGACGTTCTCGAAGTGGCCGTCGATGCCATCTGGGCAAGCTTCTTTCAAGGCTTGTAACAGCGCCTTGAAATCGGCCTGGGCCTTGTAGTCGATGCAGGCGTCGAAGCCGAGTTCATTGACGACATAAGCGCATTTGTCGGCGCCGCCGGCAATGCCCACTGCGCGCGCGCCGCGCGCCTTGGCCAGCTGGCCCACGGCGCTGCCCACCGCGCCGCTGGCGGCCGAGACCACCACCGTTTCACCGGCCTTGGGGTTGATGATCTGCACCAGCCCGTACCAGGCCGTGACACCGGGCATGCCCACCGCGCCCAGGTAGGCCGACAGCGGCACATGGGCGGTGTCCACCTTGCGCAGCACCCCGGGCTGCGTGGCATCGACCACGCTGTACAACTGCCAGCCGCCCATGCCGACCACCTTGTCGCCAACGGCAAAGCCGGGGTTCTTGCTGGCCACCACGGCACCCACGGTGCCGCCGCCCATCACCTGGTTCAGCGCCTGCGGCTGGGCGTAGCTCTTGCCGTCGTTCATGCGGCCACGCATGTATGGGTCCAGGCTCAGGTAGTGGTGCTGCACCAGCACCTGGCCGTCTTTCAGGTCGGGCACGGCGGCGTCGACCAGTTCGAAGTTGCTGGCACCAGGCTCGCCAGTGGGGCGGGAGACGAGGTGGATTTGCTGGTTGTTCATGGTGTGGGGTCCTCTTGCCTGTCGGTTGTGGTGGGTGATTTGGATGTGGCCGGCCGCTTGGCCAGGCCGCGCAGGGCCTTGAAGGTGCCGGTGGCAGTGGCACACAGCGCGCCGCCGTCGTCGTACAGCTGCGCCTCGCAGAACACCAGGGTGGCGGTCTTGTGTTGCACCTTGCCCAGCGCGCGCAGCTGGTGCTGGGCCGGGCGCATGAAGCTGGTCTTCATCTCGATGGTGGCCACGCCGCCGTCGTGTTGGGTGGCGCTGCGCGCGGCAAGCGCCATGGCCACGTCGAGCAGGGTCATCACCACGCCGCCATGCGCCACTTCCCAGGTGTTCAAGTGGGCGTCGTCCAGGTCGACACGCAACTCAGAGCAGCCGCCGCCGCAGCTGTGCAGCTCAATGCCCAGGCTTTCCACAAAGGGCACATGCACCGGAAACGGCATCGGCGATGCATGGTGGCGCGCCAGGCGCTTGGATTCGCTCATGGTGATGTCGGGCGCCGTTTTGGCCAACTGGCTGGCCAACCCCCTGGCCCGCTCATTGGCCAATCACCACGCTGACACCCCCATCGACCACCAGGATCTGCCCGGTGATGTGCTTGCCGGCGTCCGACGCAAACAGCAGCGCGGCGCCTTTCAGATCATCATCGTCGCCCAGGCGGCGCAGCGGCGCCTTGCTGGCCATGGCGTCGTGGCCCATTTCGGCAATCAGGCCATGGGTCATCTTGCTGGGGAAGAAGCCCGGCGCAATGGCGTTGACGTTGATGCCATGCACACCCCATTCAGCGGCCAGCGCGCGGGTGAAATTGACCACCGCGCCCTTGCTGGTGTTGTAGGCAATCGTCTGCATGCCCGGCGGGTTGCCGGCGATGCCGGCAATCGAGGCGATGTTGATGATGCGGCCACTGCGCCTGGGGATCATGCTGGCCTTGGCCACGGCTTGCGCAAACACGAACAGGCTGCGCACGTTCAGGTTCATCAGCTTGTCCCAGGCCGCCAGCGGGTGG
>JANNMP010000124.1:0-6349 GCA_031398015.1 Burkholderiaceae bacterium | reverse complement strand
GGCCAATGCCGAGCTGGAGTTGCAACGCCAGCAAGACTTGAAAGCGCAAGGCTTTGTCTCGCCGCAGGCAGTGGACGGTGCTGACCGGCGCCTGGCGGTGGCCCGCTCGGCCCTGGCCACGTTGCAGGCGGCGGTGGCCACCGCGCAGGCTGTGATCGGCCAGAGCCAGGCCCAGGTGCGCTTGCAGCAGGTCAACCAGGCCAACACCGACATCCGCGCGCCGTTCGATGGCGTGGTGCTGGTGAAAAACGCCAACGTCGGCGACATGATCACGCCGTTTTCCAGCGCCAGCGGCACCTCGGGCGCGGTGGTCACCATGGCCGACCTGCGCACGCTGGAAGTGGAGGCCGACGTCAGCGAAAGCAACGTCGCCAGGATCAAGCCCGAGCAGCCGGTCGAGATCACGCTGGACGCCCTGCCCGATGTGCGGTTTCGCGGCAATGTGTCGCGCATCGTGCCCACCGTGGACCGCGCCAAGGCCACGGTGATGACCAAGATCCGCTTCGAGAAACTCGACGCCCGCATCCTGCCCGAGATGAGCGCCAAGGTCAGTTTTCTCAGCCAGCCCGCCACCGCTGAAGACCAGCGGCCGGTGATTGCGGTCAACCCCAAGGCGGTGGCGCAGCGTGGTGGCAAGCCGGTGGTGTTCAAGCTCAGCGGCGACACGGTGGAGCAAGTGCCGGTGGTGCTGGGCCGGCGCATCGGTGACCTGCAAGAGCTGACCGGCAGCACGCTCAAGAGCGGTGAGCGGGTGGTGCTGAACCCGGGTGACAAGCTGGCGGCGGGCACGCTGGTGAAGGTGGTGGCCAAGTGACAACGCCACCATGACAGCGCTGATCCGCATCCGCAACCTGAGCAAAGGCTATGTGCGCGGCGGCCAACACATCCCCGTGCTGCTGGACATCACGCTTGATGTGGCCCAGGGTGAATTTGTCGCGCTGATGGGGCCCAGCGGTTCGGGCAAAAGCACGCTGCTGAACCTGATTGCCGGCATCGACAAGCCCGGCGCCGGCAGCATTCACATCGCCGGCGTGGACATTGCCCGCCTGGGCGAAGGCGCACTGGCCGACTGGCGCGCGGCCAACGTCGGCTTCATCTTCCAGTTTTACAACCTGTTGCCGGTGCTCAGCGCCTTCGACAATGTGGAACTGCCGCTGCTGCTGACTGGCCTGCCCTCGCGTGAGCGGCAAGCCCGCGTGGCCCAGATGCTGAACCTGGTGGGCCTGAACGACCGCGCCGACCACCTGCCCAATGAACTGTCAGGCGGCCAGCAGCAGCGGGTGGCGATTGCCCGCGCCCTGGTCACCGACCCGGCATTGATCGTCGCCGACGAGCCC
Organism: Burkholderiaceae bacterium; assembly: GCA_031398015.1. Lineage (GTDB taxonomy): Bacteria > Pseudomonadota > Gammaproteobacteria > Burkholderiales > Burkholderiaceae_C > Pseudaquabacterium. The sequence goes on along the minus strand of JANNMP010000124.1, from coordinate 5,012 downwards.
ACCGGTGATCTGGACCGCCACACCGGTGAAGAGGTGCTGGCCCTGCTGCAGGCGCTGGTGCAGCAACTGGGCAAGACCGTGGTGATGGTGACGCATGACCCAAAGGCAGCCGCGCGCGCCGGGCGCATCGTGCACCTGGAAAAAGGCGTGCTGGTGGACGTGGCCACGGCCGCCGCCACGGCCGCCGCCACACCCGCCGCCACAACCGCCGCCTGACATGTTCATCGTCCGCCTGCTGCTGAAGAACGCCTTCCGCCACAAGCTGCGCACCGGCCTGACGGTGCTGGGCCTGGTGGTGGCGATCAGCGCTTTCGGCCTGCTGCGCACCATCGTCGACGCCTGGTATGCGGGCGTCGAAGGCAGCAGCAGCACCCGGCTGGTGGTGCGCAGCAACATCTCGCTGACCTTCGCGCTGCCGCTGAACTACGCCCAGCGCCTGCGCGCCACCGAGGGTGTGCGCCAGGTCAGCTGGTCGAACTGGTTCGGTGGCGTGTACATCACCGAGCGCAACTTCTTCCCGCAGTTTGCGGTGGACCCGGCCACCTACTTGCCGCTGTACCCCGAGTACAAGATCGACGAGGCCCAGCGCCTGGCCTTTCTGCGTGACCGCCAGGGTGTGCTGGTGGGCCGCAAGCTGGCGACCAAGTTCGGCTGGAAGCTGGGCGACCAGATCCCGCTGCGCGGCACCATCTACCCCGGCACCTGGACTTTCACGCTGCGCGGCATCTGGGACGGCGCCGATGCCAAGACCGACGAGAGCCAGCTGCTGATGCACTGGGCCTTCATCAACGAGAGCATGCGCCAGCGCTTCAAGGGCCGGGGCGACAGCGTCGGCGTGTACATCGTCGGCATCGACGAGCCCAACAACGCGGCCCTGGTGGGCCAGACCATCGACAAGATGTTTGCCAACTCACTGGCCGAGACACTCACCGAGACCGAGGCCGCGTTCCAGCTCGGCTTTGTTTCGATGAGCGAAGCCATCCTGGTGGCGGTGCAGGCGGTGAGCCTGATCATCGTCGTCATCATCATGGCGGTGATGGCCAACACCATGGGCATGACCGCGCGGGAACGCCTGGCCGAATACGCCACGCTGAAGGCGCTGGGCTTTTCACCCGGCTTCGTGGCGCGCCTGCTGCTGGGTGAAAGCCTGCTGATCGCGGCCATCGGCGGCGTGGCCGGCCTGCTGCTGACCTGGCCGCTGGCAGCGGCCTTCCGCACTGCGGCGGGCACGCTGTTCCCGATCTTCCAGGTGTCGGCGCTGACGATGGCGCTGCAGGTGCTGGCGGCGCTCACCGTCGGCCTGGTGGCCGCCGCCTGGCCGGCCTGGCGCATGGGGCGCATCGACATCGTGGCCGGGCTCAGGCATGTGGGTTGAGCGCGCGTGAAGGCCGTGCCGTTCGCCTACATCGCGCGCAACCTGTGGGTGCGGCGCATCACCACGCTGCTCACCGCCGGTGGCATGGCGCTGGTGGTCTACGTGTTTGCCACCGTGCTGATGATGAGCGAGGGCATCCGCAGCACCCTGGTGGCCACCGGCCAGGCCGACAACGTGATGGTGCTGCGCCAGGGCGCCGGTGCCGAGATCAACAGCGGCATCGAGCGCAGCCAGGCCGCCATCCTGGCCACGCTGCCCGGCATCGCCACCGATGCGCTGGGCCGGCCGCTGCTCAGCGCCGAGCCGGTGGTGTTGATCAACCTGCCCAAGCGCAGCAATGGCAAACCCAGCAATGTGACCGTGCGTGGCACGTCCGAGCGCGGCCTGCAGTTGCGGCCGGGGGTGCGGGTGGTCGAAGGCCGCATGTTCCGCCCCGGCAGCAGCGAGATCGTGGTCGGCCGCAGCACCGCCGCCGGCTTTGCCGGCATCGACGTCGGCGCCAGCCTGCGCTTTGCCGGGCGTGACTGGCTGATCGTGGGCCGTTTCGATTCAGGCCGCAGCGGGTTTGATTCCGAGATCTGGGGCGACGCCGAACAGATGGGCCAGGCCTTTCGCCGCAACGGCTTTTCCATCGTGGTCTTCCGCCTGGCCGACAGCAGCCTGTTCGAGACCATCAAAACCCGCATCGAGACCGACCCACGCCTGGCACTGGAAGCCAAGCCCGAAATCCGCTTCTATGCCGAGCAAAGCGAGGCGCTGGCCACCTTCATCAACATCCTGGGCCTGAGCCTGGCGGTGATCTTTTCCAACGGCGCGGGGGTCGGCGCGATGATCCCCATGTTTGCCGCCGTGGCCCAGCGCAGCAACGAGCTCGGCACGGTGCGCGCGCTGGGGTTCCGGCGCGGCGCGGTGCTCAGCGCCTTTCTGGCCGAAAGCCTGCTGCTGTCGGCCGTGGGTGGTGTGGTGGGCCTGGCGGCGGCCAGCGGCATGCAGGCGGTGGACGTGTCCACCACCAACTTCCAGACCTTTGCCGAGCTGGCCTTCCGCTTTGTGCTGACCCCGGCGATTGCGCTGCAGTCCATCGCCTTTGCGCTGGCCATGGGCGTGGTGGGCGGCTTCATCCCCGCCTGGCGGGCCGCGCGCCTGCAGATCGTGGACTGCCTGCGCGCGGCCTGATCGGCCACGCCAGCCCTGCCATCAGGCCCGGTAGGGCGACGGCTCGAACTGCTTGTGCGCCAGCGCACGCCACACCTGCTCGGCCGTCACCGGCATCTGCAGCGCTTGGGCCGCCGCGCCCAGGCCGGCATGGTCGAGCGCGTCGATCACCGCGTTAACCACCGCCGGCGTGGCGCCGATGGTGCCCAGCTCACCGACGCCCTTGACGCCCAGGCTGTTGGTCTTGCACGGGATGCTGGTGTCAAACGCGGTCTTGAAACCGAGAAAGCCGTCGGCGTTCGGCATCGCATAGTCCATGAAGCTGGCGCTTTGCAACTGGCCGGTGCCGCTGTCATAGGCCACGCGCTCGCACAGTGCCTGGCCGATGCCCTGCACCGCGCCGCCTTCGATCTGGCCTTCGACGATGGTCGGGCTCACCACACGGCCGATGTCATTGACCGAGGCATAGGCCACCACCGCCACGGCGCCGGTGGCGGGGTCGATTTCCACCTCGCAGACATGGCAGCCGTTGGGCCAGGTGGGGCCACCGGCACTGGCGCTGTCAGTGGCCGTGATGTGGCCACCCTCTTGCCGCGCTGCCAGCTCGAACAGGCCGACGCCCAGATCGGTGCCGGCCACGCTGAAGCGGCCCTCGCGGTATTCGATGTCGCCCAGCGGCGCTTCCAGCGCGTCCGCGGCCAGTGCCTTGGCGTCGTCCACGGTTTTCTTGGCCGCCACGCTGACCGCCGCGCCGCCGGTGAACAGCGAGCGTGAGCCGGCGCTGCCAAAACCATTCGCGCGGTCGGTGTCGCCCTGCAGCACGCGGATGCGGTCGATCGGCACGCCAAACACGTCCACCGCCAATTGGGCGTAGCTGGTGGCAATGCCCTGGCCCATGGCCTGGGTGGCCGATGTCAACTCGATGAAGCCGTCGGCGCTGACGTTGACCGTCACCGATTCGGTCAGCGCATTGCCGCCGGTCCATTCCAGAAAGGTGGCGATGCCCCGGCCCCGCAGCATGCCGCCGGCCTCGGACGCCGCGCGCCGCGCCGCAAAACCGTGCCAGTCGGCCAGCGCCAGGCCCTGGTTCAGGATCTGCTCGAAAGCGCCGCTGTCGTAGACCTGGCCCATGGCATTGGTGTAGGGCATCTGATCGGGGCGCACCATGTTGCGGCGGCGCAGCTCGGCCGGGTCGAGCTTCAACTTGCGCGCGGCGGCGTCCATCAGCCGCTCGGTCAAATAGATGGCCTCGGGCCGGCCGGCGCCACGGTAGGCGCCGGTGGGTGTGGTGTTGGTCAACACGGCGGTGAATTGCTCGTCGATCAACGGGATGTCATAGATGCTGGTGGACACCCAGGGCCCGATCAGCACCTGGATGGCGATGCCGGTGGCCGTGCCGTAGCCGCCCACGTTGGCAATGCCGCGCACCCGCAGCGCCAGCACCTTGCCGTTGGCGTCGAGCGCCAATTCGGCGCGGCTGGTCACGTCACGCCCGTGCACCGCACCCAGGAATTCTTCGATGCGGTCGGCGCGCCATTTCACCGGGCGCTTCAGCGCCCAGGCGGCAAAGCCGATGGCAATGTCCTCGGGGTAGATGCCGGTCTTCATGCCGAAGCCGCCACCCACATCACCGACGAGCACACGCACGCTTTCCACTGTCAGCCCGGGGATGGCGTCGACCAGGCCGCCGCGCACCGCGCTGGGCATCTGGCTGGAGATGCGCACCACCAGCCGGCCGGCGTCGGGCCCGTTGACCGGCACCCGCGCCGACACCGCACGCGGCTCGATCGGGCTGGGTGCCAGGCGCTGGTTGTGCACGTCCACCGCCACGGTGTGCGCGGCACTGGCAAAGGCGGCGGCGGTGGCCGTTGCGTCGCCATGGCGCATGCCGGCGCTGATGTTGTCGGGTGCGTCGTCGCACAACACGGGTGCGCCGGGCACCATCGCGTCGAAGGCATTCACCACGGCCGGCAACTCGGCGTAGTCCACCACGATGGCATCGGCCGCAGCGCGTGCTTCATCCACGCTGTGTGCCACCACCACGGCCACTGCCTCGCCGACATAGCGCACGCGGCCATGGGCCAGCGCGCGGCGCGGTGCGGTGGCGCCGGGCTTGCCGTCAAGCCGAGGGAAGGGCACGCCGGCCATCGGCTTGACACCGGCGGCCACCAGATCGGCGCCGGTGTAGACAGCCACCACGCCCGGCATCGTGCGGGCGCTGCCGGCATCGATGCTGCCGATGTCGGCATGGGCGTAGGGGCTGCGCAGGAACACCAGGTGCAACTGGCCCTGCAGCGTCTCGTCGTCGGTGTAGCGGCCCTGGCCGGTGACCAGGGCCGGGTCTTCGATGCGGCGCACGGCCTGGCCGCTGCCGAAGCGGGTGGCTTCCAAGGGCGCGTTCATGCGGCTTCTCCCACAACTTCGCCGGCCATGACGGCAGACGCCTGCTTCACGGCGGCCACGATCTTCACGTAACCGGTGC
>JANNMP010000104.1:0-7329 GCA_031398015.1 Burkholderiaceae bacterium | reverse complement strand
TGCGGTTGCCGCCGCGCCTCGCGTGCCAAGCCCCGCCCGGCCCCACAACCTCGACCTTGCAGTCGTGCTGCTGCGCAATGCTTGCCGGCGCATGCCGCCGTGGCACGCTGCGGCTGGCGCCAAGTCAGTTGGGGGTTCAGTGCGCCGAAGTCCACACCTGCTTGCACAAGGCCGAGGTCGTGGGGTCGGGCAGGGCTTGGCAGGCGAGGCGCGGGGGCCGACCTCGGCATGCGGCGATCTGCGTCGTGTGTTCGCGTGCCAAGTCCTGAACGACCCCACGGCCTCGGCCTTGCTGCCCGGCCGTTCGAATGCAGCAGCGGATGCCGCCGCCGCGCCATTGCCGCAGGCTGTGCCGAGCGCCCGCCACAGTCTGCGGCGCGGGAAGTTCTGTTTCTCAAGAGTGCGGCGCAGCTGCCGCTCAGGGCCGCTGGCGGCTGGGCACCCGCGCTGTCAACGGCGCTGGTGCGTAACCGGGCAGAAAGCGGCAGCCCGGCCCGACCTTCGCTTCGTGCGCGGCGCAGGCCATGGCGATGTGCTCGGGCGTGGGCGCTTGGCCGCTGTCCAGCCAGCCCAGCAACGCCGCCACCAGGGTGGCGTAGGTGGCGTCGCTCAGGTAGCTGTGCTCGTTGTGGCTGGTGTAGGTCTGCACCAGGCGCTGGGCGCTGCCGCCGCGCTGCATGGTGTCCTTGAACACCGACTGCAGCTCGACAAACGCCACCGGGTCGTCGGTGGCATGCACCGCCAGCACCGGCACCGGGATGCGCCCGCCCGGGTCGGTGTCGGCACTGAACCGCGCCACGGCCGCCGGGTTGGCGCTGTAACGCGCCACGCTGCGGTTCAGCGCGTCGTCGTCGGCCGAGCCGCTGTAGCGCACGCCGATATTGCCAAACGGGTTCAGGCCGCCGGTGCGCCGCTGCACGATGTCTTGGAAGTGCCAGGTGGCCCAGTTCAGGTGGCCCTGCACAGAGCGCTCTTCAATGCGCATCACCTTCAGCAGCGTGTCCAGCGTCTGCCGCTGGGTGGCGCTGCGCTGGGCGGCGGGCTGCTTCAGGCCCAGGCAGGCATCCACCCGGTTGGCCAGCTCGGCCCGCGTCAGTGGGCTGCCCAGCGGCAGGCCCATCCACAGCGGGTAGGCCGCTTCGTCGGGCAGCGGATGGTTGCCACACAGTTGCTGGTAGACCACCCGCAGGTCCAGCCGGAAGTCATACGACAAGCTGCCGCCGCCGAGCACGCCGCTGGTCAGCAGCACGCCGTCGTAGGCTGACTTGCCGCCGGCAGCGATGGCGAACATCTCGGCGCCCACGGCGGCCACGCCGGCACCCCAGCTTTGGCCGTGCAGCAGCGTGCGCTTGGGCACCGCCACATGGGCGTTGAAGATGCGGCGCAGGCGTTCGGTGTCTTCAGCCGCCGCACGCACCTCGACACCACCCTGGCGGAAGCTGGAGCCGGCCCAGGCATGGCCCAGCTGCAGCATGATCTTCCAGCGCTGCAAGTCTTGCGCGGTGCGCTCGGCGCTGGGCGCGCCCAGCTCGGGGCCGCCGTGGGCATGCAGCACCAGCACGCCGCTCCAGGGTGTGGGTGTGGCGATCAGGTAGTGCGCGCCGTCGCGGTCTTGGCCGCCCAGGCAGCGGGTGTTGGCGGCGATGCCGGCAGGGCAGGGCAAGGGCTGTGGTGGCGGCTCACCGGCAGCAGCCACTGCCGCCGGGTCAACCGGCGGCGGCTGGCCGTTGTCAACCATGGGGCCGCTGGCGCAGCCCCAGGCACACCACAACAGCAGCAGTGCCCAGGCGGGGCGGGCCCGCCGGCTCAGGGCGGTGGTGTGGCTGGGTTTGGGCATGCAGTGGCTCCATGGTGATGGCAGCCTGCATGTTGCAGCAACTGCGCCACCACGGCCAACGCGATCAGCTCGGGCTGCTTGCCGGTGATACCGGCCACGCCGATCGGGCAGGTGATGCGCGCCAGCGTGGCCGCGTCAACACCACGTTGGGCAAAGCGGGCCATGAAGCGGGCGCGCTTGGTGGCCGAGCCGATCAGGCCCAGATAGGCGAAGTCAGCGCGCTGCAGGATGGCCTGGGTGATGCGTTGGTCCAGGTCATGGCTGTGGGTCAGCACCAGGTAGAAGGCACCGGGCGGCGCGTTAGGCACTTCGGCCTCGACAGGCTCCACACACAGGCGTTGGATGTGGGCCGGTGACGGCGCCTGTGGAAACTCGGCTTCACGCTCATCGATCCATTGCACCGTGCAAGGCAGCGGCGCCAGCAGCGCGGCAATCGCCCGGCCGACATGGCCGGCGCCGTAGAGCTGCAAGTGCAACAGCGGTGTGTCGTCGGGCCAGTCGGCCAGCGTGGTGGCAGTCAGCGGCTGGGTGCGCAGCGTCAGCACCCCGCCGCAGCATTGGCCCAGCGTCGGGCCCAGCGCGACATGTTGATCGATCGGCGCCAACACAGCATCGGCCAGCAGCGCGCGGGCGCGGGCAATCGCCTGCAGTTCGAGGTGGCCGCCGCCGATGCTGCCCAGCACCGCGTCGGCCGCCACCAGCAAACGCGCACCGGCCTCGCGTGGCACCGAGCCACGGGTGTGCAGGATCTGCACCAGCATGGCTGGGCGGCGTGTGGCCAACCACGCCTGGGCGCTGTGCTTCAGCGTTTCATGCATGCGGCTTGGGCGCAGCCGAAGCCATGACGGCGTCCAGCGCATCCAGCACCGCCTCAGGCGTGGCCGGTGCGCGCAGCGGTGGGTCCACGCGGTGGCCGCCCGCCGCCGACACCGCATCGCGGATCGCCAGAAACACCGAAAACGGCAGCAGCAGCGGCGGCTCGCCCACCGCCTTGCTGCGGTGGATGGTGTCGGCTGGCTGGTGGCCGCCGCGCTCGGCGTCGTACAGGCGCACATCGAAGTGCGCCGGGCAGTCATTGGCGGTGGGGATCTTGTAGGTGCTGGGCGCGTGGGTCAGCAGCTTGCCGGTCTGTGCATGCCAGTGCAGCTCTTCCATCGTCAGCCAACCCATGCCCTGGATGAAGGCGCCCTCGACCTGGCCGATGTCGATGGCCGGGTTCAGCGAGCGGCCCACGTCATGCAGCACATCGGCGCGCAAGACCTTGTGTTCACCGGTCAGCGTGTCCACCACCACCTCGGCGCAGGCCGCGCCGTAGGCGAAATAGAAGAACGGCCGGCCCTTGAGCGTGCCGCGGTTCCAGTGCAGGCCGGGCGTGGCATAGAAGCCGTCGCTCCACAGCTGCACCCGTGCGGCATAGGCCTGGGCCACCAGCGCGTCGAAGCTGGTGCTGTGCGCACCGGCGCTGACCATGCCATTGGCAAAGCGCACGCTGGCCGCGTCAATGCCGTGTTGGGCGGCCCAGCATGCGGCCAGCCGCTGGCGCACTTGGCGCGCTGCGTCCTGCGCCGCCTTGCCGTTCAAGTCAGCGCCGGTGGATGCGGCGGTGGCCGATGTGTTGGCCACCTTCTGGGTGTCGGTGGCTGTCACCCGCACCCGCTCGAAGGCAATGCCCAGCTCATGCGCAACCACCTGTGCCACTTTGGTGTTCAGGCCCTGGCCCATCTCAGTGCCACCGTGGTTGACCAGCACCGAGCCGTCGGCATACACATGCACCAGCGCGCCGGCCTGGTTGAAGTGCGCCACATTGAACGAGATGCCGAACTTCACCGGCGTCAGCGCCAGGCCACGCTTGAGCACCGGGCTGCTGGCATTGAATTCAGCGATGGCGGCGCGCCGCTGCGCATGGCTGCAGGTCTGCGCCAGTTGCTGCACCAACGGCGCAATGATGTTGTCGTCGACCACCTGCTCGTACGGCGTGACGTTGTTCGATGTGGTGCCATAGAAATTGGCCTGCCGCACCGCCAGTGGGTCCAGCCCCAGGCGGCGGGCCACGCTGTCAAGAATCACCTCGATCGCCAGCGCGCCCTGCGGCCCGCCGAAGCCGCGGAAGGCGGTGTTGCTCTGGGTGTTGGTCCTGGCACAAAAGCCGTGCATCGCCACATGCGGCAGCCAGTAGGCATTGTCGAAGTGGCACAGCGCGCGGGTCATCACCGGCGGGCTCAGGTCGGCCGAATGGCCGGCATTGGCCACCATGTCGATGGCCACGCCCAGGATGCGGCCGGTGCCGTCATGACCCACGTCGTACGCATACTCGAAGCCGTGGCGGCGGCCGGTGATCAACATGTCGTCGTCGCGGTCGGGCCGCAGCTTCACCGGCCGCTGCAGCGCGCGGGCGGCCAACGCCGCCACGCAGGCAAACAAGGCGCTCTGGCTTTCCTTGCCGCCAAAGCCGCCGCCCATGCGCCGGCACTGCACCTGCACCTGGTGCGATGCCAGGCCCAGGGCATGGGCCACCAGGTGCTGCATTTCGCTGGGGTGCTGGGTGCTGCAATGCACCAGCAGGCCGCCGTCTTCCTGCGGCACGGCATAACTGATCTGGCCCTCCAGGTAGAACTGCTCTTGCCCGCCCAGGCTGAATGTGCCTTGCAGCCGGTGCGGCGCAATGGCGATGGCGGTCGCAGCGTCACCGCGTGCCAGGTGCAACGGTGGCACCACGTACTGTTGCTGGGCGTGGGCCTGCAGCGGCGTCAGCACCGCCGGCAGCGCGTCGATCTGCAGCGCGGTCTTGGCCATCGCTGCCGCGCGGCGCGCGGCTTCCCGGCTGGTGGCGACGACAGCAAACACCGGTTGGCCGACATGCCTGAGCACGCCATCGGCCAGGATCGGGTCGTCGTGCATGATTGGGCCGCAGTCATTGGCGCCGGGGATGTCGGCGGCGGTGTAGACGGCCACCACGCCCGTCTGCGCGCGCAGCAGGTCCAGGTCGATGCCCAGCAGCCGGCCGTGGGCCACCGGGCTCAGGCCCAGTGCGGCGTGCAGCGTGCCGCTGAGTTCGGGCATGTCATCGATGTACGGCGCCGCGCCGGCCACATGCAGGTGGGCCGATTCATGCGGCCGGCTGATGCCGACCTGCTGGCCTTGCTGCAGGCGGGCGGCATCACCCATGTCGGTGGCCATGAAGGCTTCAATGGCTTGGTTCATGGGCTGCTCCACACCGAGACCTGGCTTGCCGCCAGTGGCGCGTCAGCGCGTGTTTCCAGCCACAGCCGGCGCAGCAGGTTGCGCGCGGCACGCTGGCGGTGGCTTGCGCTGGCGCGTTGGTCTGACAGCGGCTGGAAGTCGGCATCCAGCGCGGCCATGGCGGCCTGGGCTGTGGTCTCGGTCCAGCGCTGGCCGCGCACCGCTGCCTCGGCGAGTGCAGCACGCTTGACGGTGCCGGCCATGCCGCCGAAGGCAAAGCGCACATCGGCCACGCGCGTGACATCAGCCGCATCAAACTGCAGCCACAGCCCGGCCGACAGGCCTGAGATGTCGCAGTCGTAGCGCTTGCTGAGTTTGTAGACGCGCAGCACCGAACGCGGCGCAGGCAACGGCACGCTGATGGCTTCGACAAACTCGCCCGGCTGCAGCGCGTTGTGCATGTAGCCCAAATAGAAGTCCTGAAGCGGCATCTGGCGCTGCACGCTGCCATGGCGCAGCACGATCGCCGCACCCAGCGCGATCAGCACCGGCGCGCTGTCGCCGATCGGCGAGCCGTTGGCGACATTGCCGCCCATGGTGCCGGCCTCGCGCACCGGCAGCGAGGCAAAGCGCAAGCCCATCTCGCGGCTGGCCGGCCAGTGCGTGGCCAGCGCGGCCCAGGCCCGTTCCAGCGACGCCCCGGCGCCGATGCGCAATAGGCCATCGGCCACGCTGATGGCTTGCAGCTCGGCCACCTCGCCCAGAAAAATGATCTCGCCCAGGTCACGGAACTGCTTGTTCACCCACAGGCCGATGTCGGTGCAGCCGGCCAGCAGCGTGGCCTGGGGTTTGGCGGCGCGCAACGCGGCCAGGTCGGCCAGCGTGCGCGGCGCGTGCCATGGCGTGGGCGCGGCGTAGTGCAGCGCTGTGTCGGCTTGCAGGCTGGCCAGCGCGGCTGCCGTGCCCGGGTGGCCCAGCAGCGGTGCGGGCTGCTGGAACATCTGCTGCCCGGCGTCCAGGATCGGCCGGTAGCCGGTGCAGCGGCACAGGTTGCCCGACAGGTCATCGGCAATCTGCTGGCGGCTGGGCGCTGCACCGGCATGGCGCTGCCGGCAGGCGGCCAGCGACACCACGAAGCCCGGTGTGCAGAAGCCGCATTGCGAGCCATGGCAGGCCACCATGGCCTGCTGCGCCGGGTGGGTTTGTCCATCGGGGCCGCCCAGGTCTTCGACCGTCAGCAAGGCCTTGCCGTCGAGCGTGGGCAAGAACTGGATGCAGCTGTTGACCGGCTTCCAGCCGACCTGGCCGCCATCTTGCAAGGCCCCCACCAGCACTGTGCAGGCGCCGCAGTCGCCTTCATTGCAGCCCTCCTTGGTGCCGGTGCAATGGGCATGCTCACGCAGCCAGCTCAGCACCGAGGTGGTTGATTCCAGCCCTGCCACTTCACGCACCACACCCTGGTGCACAAAGCGGATCGGCCGGGTGGGCAATTCAGCAGCTTGGGACATACCCGCAAGATAGCCGCTCACACCCGCTGTGGTATGCAGGCAAACGAATAACCTCTATAAGATGGAAGGCATGTCATCCGGCCCGGCCTTCGACAAGATCGAGCTGTCACTCATCCGGGCTTTCCACACCGTGATCACCGAGCGCAGTGTCTCCCGCGCCGCCTTGCGCTTGCGCAGCAGCCAGCCAGCAGTCTCAGGCCAGTTGAAGCGCCTGCGTGGCCTGATCGGTGACCCATTGCTGGTGCGCGCCGGCGCCGGCATGGCGCCCACCGCGCTGGCCCTGTCGCTGCTGCCGGCGGCGGCGCAAGTGCTGCAAAGCGCGCAGCTGATGTTCGGCGGCCTGGCCGCCACCCAGGGTTTTGCGCCACAGGCGGCAGCCCACACCTTCCGCATCGCCGCCAGTGACTATCTTGACCCGCTGTTCCTGCCCGAGCTGGTGTCACGGGTGCGCGCCCACGCACCCGGCGTCACGCTCGACCTGCTGCCGCTGACCCGTGACTATGACTACCGCAGCCACCTGGCGCGTGGTGAAGTCGATCTGGTGATCGGCAACTGGCTGTCACCGCCGGCTGAACTACACCTGGGCCGGCTGGTGTCCGACGAGCTGGTCTGCCTGGTCGGCAACAGCCATCTGGCCGCCCGCAACCCGCGCCAATGGACAGCCGAGCGCTACCTGGCTGCCGAGCACATCGCCCCCACACCGCTGCATGCCGGTGGTGTGGGCATCGTCGACGAGTTGCTGCAGGCCCAGGGCTTGAAGCGCCGCATCCTGGTGCGCTGCCCGCACTTTGGCCTGGCGCCGGC
>JANNMP010000063.1:0-6435 GCA_031398015.1 Burkholderiaceae bacterium | reverse complement strand
CGAGCAGTCGATCAGGTCGGCACCGGCGGCCTTGAAGGCCCTGGCGATCTGCACCGCATCGGCAGGCGTGATGCCGCCGTCCACCCAGTCATGGGCCGAGATGCGCACCGACATCGGCCGCTCGGCGGGCCAGGCGGCGCGCACGGCGGCAAACACCTGAAGCGGGTAGCGCAGGCGGTTGGCCAGGCTGCCGCCAAAGCCATCGGTGCGCCGGTTGGTCAGTGGCGAGATGAAGGCCGACAGCAAATAGCCGTGGGCGCAGTGCAGCTCCAGCCAGTCGAAGCCAGCGGCTGCGGCGCGCCGGGTGGCGCTGACGAAGTCGGCCAACACAGCGGCCATGTCGGCCTCGCCCATCGCGCGCGGCACCTGGCCCCCTTGGGCATGCGGCAGATACGGCACGGCAGACGCCGACAGCAGCGGCCAGTTGCCGTCGGCCAGCGCTTGGTCAGCGCCTGCGCCCTGCCAGGGCGCGTTGGTCGAGCCCTTGGGCCCGGCATGGCCGATCTGCATGCCGATGGCGGCGCTGGTGTTGGCATGCACGAAGGCCACGATGCGCTGCCAGGCGGCGGCCTGGGCATCGGTCCACAACCCGGGGCAGCCGGGTGTGATGCGGGCGTCGGCTGACGTGCAGGTCATCTCGGCCATCACCAGGCCGGCGCCGCCCATGGCGCGTGCGCCCAGGTGCACCATGTGGTGCTCGCCCGGCACACCATCGGTGGCCAGGTATTGCGCCATCGGCGAGACGACGACGCGGTTTTTCAGCGTCAGCCCGCGCACCGTGTACGGGGTGAACATCGGCGGCGGCGCGGCTTGTGCATCGGCCAGCACCAGGCCGGCGCGCTGCGCAAACCAGCGCTCGAAGCCGCCCAGCCAGGCGGCATCGCGCAGGCGCAGGTTTTCATGGCTGATGCGCTGGCTGCGGGTCAGCATCGAGTACATGAATTGCGGGCCGTCGAGCTGGTCACAGTAGCGCTCACCACACACCTCGAACCAGGCCATCGCGTTCCAGGCCGCGTTCTGCAAGCGCAGCACGTCGATGTTGCGTTCGGCCTGGTAGCGCTGCAGCACAGTGGGCAAGGCATCGGCGCTGTGGCCAGCGTCATGCAAGAGGCCGGCCAGGCCGATGGCGTCTTCGATCGCCAGCTTGGTGCCCGAGCCGATGGCGAAATGCGCGGTGTGCACCGCATCGCCCATCAGCACCACATGTGCGGTGCCATTGAACAACGACCACTGCCGGCAAGTGATGCGCTGGAAGTTGAGCCAGGCCGAGCCGCGCAGATGGCGGGCATTGCTCAGCAGCGGCTGGCCCTGCAGGTTGGCGGCAAACAGCCGCTCGCAGAAGGCGATGGATTCATCGGTGCTGGCGCCATCCAGCCCATGCGCGCGCCACACATGCTCGGGGCATTCAACGATGAAGGTGGAGGTGGTGGCATCAAAGCGGTAGACATGGGCCTGGAACCAGCCGTGTTCGGTCTTCTCGAACAAGAAGGTGAAAGCGTCATAGAGGCGCCGCGTGCCCAGCCAGATGAAGCGGTTGGGCCGGGTGACGATGTCAGGCTGGAACACGTCGGCATGGGCCGTGCGCACGCGTGAATTGATGCCGTCGCTGGCGATCACCAGGTCGGCGTCGGGGTAGTCGGCGTCTGACGCGGCCTCACATTCAAATTGCAGCACCACGCCCAACGCCTCGCAGCGCGCCTGCAGGATGTTGAGCAGGCGCTTGCGGCCGATGCCCACAAAGCCATGGCCGCCCGAGCGGATCACCTGGCCCTTGAAGTGCAGCTCGATGTCGTCCCAGTGGTTGAAGGCCTGCTCCACCTCGGCGGCTGTCACCGGGTCGCAGCGGCGCATGTTGTCCATGGTGGCGTCACTGAACACCACGCCCCAGCCAAAGGTGTCATAGGGTTTGTTGCGCTCGACCACGGTGATGTGGTGCGCCGGGTGGCGCAGCTTCATCAGCAGCGCAAAGTACAGGCCGGCCGGGCCGCCGCCAATGCAGACGATCTTCATGGGGGTGGGCTGCTGGGCTGGCGGTTGGTTGGGTTGTGAATAGTTTAGTTGTCAAGCAGTTGTTGTCAATGGGGTGCGTCGCTGGGGTGCGTCGTTGGGGCTCGTCGCTGGGCTTGTCGCATCACAGCCCTCCCAGGCGTGGCCTGGCCAAGCGATTCGGGCGATCATGTCGCCCGGCGCCAGCCGCCGATCCGCCCGAACCTGTGAGGAGCCCAGCTTGAGCAACATCTCCGACGCCGTCAGCCGCATCACTAGCACCTACCAGGCCGCTGTGCTGGCCAAGAACGCCGACGCGCTGATGAAGTTGTACGACCCCAAGGTGCAGGTGTTCGACGCTTGGGGCGTGTGGTCGCATGACGGCGCCGACGCTTGGCGGCGCACGGTCGAGGCCTGGTTTGGCTCGCTGGGACCCGAGCGGGTGGAGGTCAGCTTCGACGACGCGCGTGAACTCGGCGGCCCCGCGTTCACCGTCTTCAGCGCCATCGTCTGCTACGCCAGCGTGTCGGCGCAGGGCGCAGCGCCCAAGACGATGCACAACCGGCTCACCTGGGTGCTCAAGACCAGTGGCCATGTGTTGCGCATCGTGCATGAGCACACTTCGGCGCCGATCGGTTTTGACGATTCCAAGGCGATTCTTCAGCACACGCCCTGATGGCACCGAGCGTTACCTCGCATGAGCACCACCACCATGGCCACCGCTGCGCACCAGCACCCTATTGCCACCCTGCAACTGCGCCCCGCCGTGCCCGATGACGCCTTGTGCCTGTCGGTGCTGGCGATGCAGGTGTTCCTCGACACCTACGCCACCCAGGGCATCCGGCCGGCGCTGGCGCGTGAAGTGCTAACCGGCTGTTCGCAAGCCGTCTACAGCCAGGCAATCGCCGACCCGAGCGGCCGGGTGCTGGTGGCCGAGCAACGCGCGCACCTGGTCGGCTTTGCCCAGGTGACGTTGTCAGCGCGCCATGCGCTGGCGCCGGCTGGCGCCCAGGCCGAGTTGCTGCGCCTGTATGTGCAAGAGCCGTTCACCGGCGCCAAGATCGGCACACAGTTGCTGGCCGGCGCCGAGCGGCTGGCAGCGGCGGCGGGCGCGGGTGTGTTGTGGCTCACGCCCTGGGTGCACAACCAGCGCGCGCTGGCCTTTTATGCCCGCCGTGGCTACAGCGACCATGGCCTGACCAGCTTCACATTCGAAGGCGAGAGCCATGACAACCGGCTGCTGGCCAAGGCTCTGGCAGCCACCGTTGATTGATCGGCAGCCACCAAGGAGCCAACCATGTCCCGGCTGTACCTGTCCTACAAACGCGAAGACGCAGCACTGGCCAAGGCCTTGGCCGACCAGCTGCAGGCGCTGGGCCACACAGCGGTGTACGACGCCGTGGTGCTGGAGCCAGGCAGCAGCTGGCGTGATGTTCTGCTGCGCGCATTGACTGCTGCCGACGCGGTGGTGGTGCTGCTGACCGAGCGCGCGCTGCAGTCACCGTTCGTGATGGGCGAGATCGGCTCAGCGCGTGCGCTGCAGCGCGCCTTGGGCAAGCCGCTGCTGCTGCCAGTGCTGGTGGGCGACATCGGCATCCCTGATGTCGTGCGTGATCTGTTCAGCATCCAAATGCCCAGCGGCGCCGCCGGCCTGCGCGACGCCGCCGATGCGCTGCTGCAGGCGCTGGGTGAGCACCTGGACAGCGCGCGGCGCGGCGTGCCGAAGATTTTCATCAGCCACCGGCACAGTGATGTGGCGGTGGTGCAGGCGCTGGTGAATGTGCTCACAGCGGCGTTCGACATCCAGCCCACCGATGTGCGCTGCACCTCGGTGCACCCCTACCGCCTGAAGGCCGGTGACCGCACGGCTGACCGCCTGCGCCATGAGCTGCAGCATGCTGAAGCCGTGCTCGGCATCATCTCGCCCGATGTCAAGGCATCCAGCTATGTGCTGTTCGAGCTGGGTGCCTCATGGGGCCGTGCCGGCATCACCCTGCCCTTGCTGGTGCGCGGGGCCACCGCAGCCGATGTGCCGGCGCCGATCGGCGACCTGCACACGCTGTCATTGGCCGATGCGGCCGAGTGCCACCAATTGGTCGATGACCTGGCCGACGTGGTCAGCCTGAAGCGCCTGGCCAAGCAGAACGCACTGGTGGCGCAGCGGGTGGCCGATTTGGCCGCCGCCGCCAAGGCCTGAGCCAGGCGGGCCAGCGGCTGCCCATGCGCTGTCTGCAAGCCGCTTGCTGCACGCTGCTGCCGCTGCAGGCCGTGCATGCCGGCGAGATGTTTGTGGTGCTCAGTGACCCGGCCTTGTATGCCGTCGAAGGTGAGCCACCGCCGTCGGTGGACTGGTTGGCCCAGCGTTATGCGCGGCTTGAATCACGCGCCTCGCCGGACGGCGGCCAGCAGTGGCTGAACTGGGTGGTGCAACTGCCCTGCTCGGTGGCGCGCCCGCCCGGCGGCGTTTTGGCCGGCGCGGTGCAAGCCACCGTGCTGCCATCGGGCATGGCCTGGGTGGCCTATGAACTGGCCAGCCGGCATTGGCGCCGGGGCATCGGCAGCGCGGCGGTGGCCGCCATGCTGGCCGAGCTGGTGTCGGGCTACGGCGTGCACACCGCGCTGGCGGTGCTGAAGGCGCGCAATGCGGCGTCACGGGCGCTGCTGTGCAAGCTGGGCTTCGTGCCGGGATGGCCGCTGGCGGCGGCAGCAGCGCACGAGGCCGTCGAGGACGATGAAATCGTGATGCACCGGCGCCTGGTCCAGGCCGATCAGGAAGACTCGCCACCCACCGGCACCAGGCAAGCGGCAGCCCGGCAGCATGGCGGTTGAACGCTGCGTCGTCCGAATGCCCGCAGGCGGCCAAGTCATCGAACTGGCGAGAACGCCGCCGGGTGACACCCCCCTGGTTCGGGTGGGTGCTTGTGCATGGTCGCAACCGTAGAGTGGCTTGCGGTCGGGCGTAGAACACCCAGCACGGCATCACAGACCACCTCATCGAACTGGAGCCACCAGTGAAGACTTCAACAATTGCTGCTGTTTTCTCTGCCACGGCGGTCGCCATCTGCTCGGCGTTTCCTGTCCATGCACAGCTGATTGCCTCGAGGTCTGTCGAAACCAAGACCACGGTGAATCAGCGCTTCACCATCCAGCGCAACCCCGTTGATTGGTACTACGAATCGAGTGATCGTTCGGCGGTCTTCGATGGGCGGTTTGGCAACGCATCGGTTGGCGGGTTTGTCGAGTTCGGCGCTGCCAAGGCGTTTGCCTCGGGCGACGGGCCCGGCTACTACGGCTTCGTCGAGTCAGGCTGGCGGGACTACGTCACCGTCGATGCCGGTGCGCTCAACGGCACGTTCGGCACGGTCACCTTCCACATCGACTTCGACTGGACCACCGATCTGAGTGCCACCGGCCCCGGGCAGACACGTGGGCAGGTGGCAGTCGACTTCAACGGCACGGCACAGGCCACCCACTTGGCCGAGACGACGTGTTCAGTGGCTCTGGGCTGCAACGCATCGAGCCGATTGACAACGCCCGCCGGCATGAGCCCGAAGTCGACCTTCAGCGGCACGTCGTCGGTGACAGGTGCTGCTGGCCGCTTGATCGCGCAGATGCCGGTCTTGTTCGGCCAGCCGACCATTCTTGACGTTTCACTTGTGACCGAGGCGTTCTACGCGCAGCCGTTCTACGCACCTTCCAGCGCGAAGATATTGGCTGACCAGACGATGACCTGGGGTGGCACAGCCGAGGCCAGGGCCGCCAATGGCACAGTGATTCCATTCGCGATGGCGTCGGCGTCCGGGTTCGACTATCTGCAGCCGTCCACCAGTCCGGTGCCCGAATTGCCCACCGCCATCTTGATTGCAGCAGGTGCGGCAATGCAGCTCTGCCTGACGCGCCGGCGCAGGGTTCAAGCAGCCGCGTCGTGATACGCGCTGCACCCGACCAAGCGCCATGCCTTGAGGCCAGCGCCGCAGCATGACCATTGAACGCATCTTCATCCGCGCCGCAGCCGGCGGCCCGGCCGTTGCGCTGGCGCGCGCCAATTTGGTGGCAGGCGCCGGCATCAGCGGTGACCGTTATTTCGACCACCATGATGAGCCCGGCCAGAACATCACCCTGGTCGAGGCCGAAGAGATCGAACGCTTCCAGCAAACCCAGCAGCGCGCAGCCGATCTGTCGGTCACCGGCCGCAACCTGGTCACCCGCGGTGTGCGGCTGAACGCGCTGGTGGGCCAGGTGTTCCAGATCGGCGGCGTGCGCTGCCGTGGCGTGGAACTGTGCGAGCCCTGCCTGGGCTTTGGCAGCGCGCTGCAGTCGGCGGACCTGACCGCAGCCCAGGTGGTGCGGCAATGGGTGCACCGCGCCGGCCTGCGTGCCGATGTGCTGAGCAGCGGCGAGATCGCTGTCGGTGACAGCGTGCAGATGCCGGCGGGCTGACGACTGGCC
>JANNMP010000054.1:0-5421 GCA_031398015.1 Burkholderiaceae bacterium | reverse complement strand
CGGGCTGGCCCGACGCGCTGACCACCGACCACACCGTGGCCACACTCGACATGGCCACCGCGCCGCATGCCGACCGGCCGGCTGTGGTGACTGTGGGTGCCGGCGCGCTGCCGGTCGGCGCCGCATAAAATCGCAGGCAATCTGTTCCAAGTTCTCCACCAGTTGATCCCCCATGACCCACGTCGTCCTCGAATCGTGCATCCGCTGCAAGTACACCGACTGCGTCGACGTGTGCCCGGTCGATTGCTTCCGTGAAGGCCCGAACATGCTGACCATCGACCCCGATGAATGCATCGACTGCGCGGTGTGCATCCCTGAATGTCCGGTTAATGCCATCCTGCCCGAAGAAGACGTGCCGGCTGACCAGCTGGCGTTCATCAAGCTCAATGCCGAACTGGCGCGTGGCTGGCCCAGCATCACCAAGCGCAAGCCAGCGCTGCCCGACGCCGACGACTGGAAAGACCGCAAGGACAAGCTGTCTGAGCTGATCCGCTGAGCGGCCGCATGGCGCACGCCGACGCGCAAGCCAACGCCAGCCAAGCGCCCATCGACTGCGAGGCATTGGTCATCGGCGCCGGGCCGGTGGGGCTGTTCCAGGTCTTCCAGCTCGGCCTGCAAGGTGTGCATGCGCAGGTGGTCGATGCGCTGCCCGCAGCGGGCGGCCAGTGCATCGAGCTGTATGCCGACAAGCCGATCTACGACATCCCGGCATTGCCGGTGTGCACCGGGCGTGAGCTGGTGGACCGCCTGCTGCAGCAAATCGCGCCGTTTGCGCCGGCTTGGCACCTGGGCCAGGAAGTGAGCGGCCTGCACCAGCGCGACGATGGCCGCTTCGACTTGGCCACCAGCAGCGGCCAGCGGTTCAACACACGCTGTGTGTTCATCGCCGGTGGTGTGGGCGCTTTCCAACCGCGCAAACTGCTGGCCGAAGGCGTGGAGCGCCTCGCCGCCGACGAGCTGTTCTACCGCCTGCCCGCACTGGCCGCGCTGGCCGGCAGGCAGGTGGTGGTGGTGGGTGGGGATGACGGCGCGGTGTCTGCTGCCGTGCAGTTGGCCGATGCCCTGGCCCAGGGGCGGGGTGACGCGCCGGCCGGCATCACCTTGCTGCACCGCCGCGCCACGCTGCAGGCAGATGCGGACCTGCTGGCCCGGCTGCAAGCCCACATGGCCGGCGCGCGGGTGCACTTCCAGGTTGGCCAGACCCTGGAGCTGCACACCAGCACCCAGCCTGTCAGGCTGACCGGCGTGCAGGTGATTGGCGACGACAGCCGCACCCGGCGCCTGCCGGCCGATGCCTTGCTGGTGCAGCTTGGCATCAGCCCCAAACTGGGCCCCATTGCCCACTGGGGCCTGGCGATGGAACGCCGCCAGCTGGTGGTGGATGCGGCGCGCTGCGAGACCAGCACACCGGGCATCTACGCGGTGGGCGACATGGTCAGCTATCCGGGCAAGAAGAAGCTGATCCTCTGCGGCTTCCATGAAGCGACGCTGGCCACATTTGCCGCGCTGCAACGCCTGCGACCCGAGGCGCCCACGCAACTGCAATACACCACCACCAGCGCGCTGCTGCAGCAGCGCCTGGGGGTGGCGGCGCCGGCTCAGACATAATCGCTAGCGTTGGCAGCAAGTCCGAGCTGCCAGCACTTCGCTAGGGGTGTTGGGCCGTCACCGGCCCGACTGAGAAAGTCCCTTTGAACCTGATTGAGGTAATCCTCGCGCAGGGAAGCAGCCTGAATCGGCACGCGGGTTCTCTGCGTGCGCCCTCCAGTGGTTGCCCACCTGCCATCGACCCAAGGCACCACGATGGCATTCCGTTCATCTGCAAAGCACCCACCCCAGCTTGGTCACCCGCGCCTGCTGGCCCAAGCCAGCCTACTGCTGATGGCAGGGCCCGCGCTGGCCCAAGCCCACGACCCAGCAGCCAGCCAAACCGTCACCGTGAGCGGCCGCCATGCCGGTGTGGCCAGCATTGCCGGCTTTGGTGATGTGCCGCTGGCGCGCGCGCCGTTCTCGGCCACGGTGATCAACGCTGCCACATTGCAAGACGCCGGCATCAGCGGCATCGCCGACCTGACGCGGCTGGACGCCGGCACCACCGACGCCTACAACGCGCCTGGCTATTGGGGCCAACTGGCAGTGCGCGGCTTCACGCTGGACAACCGCTACAACTACCGGCGCGACGGCCTGCCGGTCAATGCCGAGACCGTGATCGCCCAGGCCAACAAGCAGGCCATCGAGATCCTCAAAGGCACCAGCGGCCTGCAGGCCGGAACCAGCGCGCCGGGCGGGCTGGTGAACCTGGTGGTCAAACGCCCGCGCGACAACGTGGGCAGCGCCACCCTCAGCTGGCAGCAAGGCGGTGGCACGGGTGCGGCAGTGGACCTGGGACGGCGCGCCAACGGCCTGGGCTGGCGCTTGAATGCCGCCATCGAACACCTGGACCCACTCACCCGGCACAGCGAAGGCCAGCGCCGGTTGCTGGCCATGGCACTGGAAGCCCAACTCAACAGCGGCAGCCTGCTGGAGGCCGAGCTGGAATGGAGCCGCCAATCACAGCCCAGCACCCCGGGCTTCAGCCTGCTGGGCACGCGGCTGCCGGCCGCAGACAGCATCGACCCACGCAACAACCTCAACAACCAGGCCTGGAGCCTGCCCGTGGTGATGGACGGCGGCACGGTGTCACTGCGCCACACCCAAACGCTGGGCCGGGATGTGCAACTGGTGGCGCATGTGATGCGCCAGCGGCTGCGCAGCCAGGACCGCGTGGCGTTCCCGTTCGGCTGCAGCAGCGAGGCTGACTACAGCCGCTGGTGCAGCGATGGCAGCTTCGACCTGTATGACTACCGCAGCGAGAACGAACGCCGCACCAGCGACGCAGCCGACCTGTCGGTCAATGGCCAGGCCACACTGGCCAACATGGCGCACCGCTTCAACATCGGCGTGCTGAGCACCCGCCACCGGGCCTGGTTTCAGCCGCAGGCCTACAACTGGGTGGGCGTGGGCCATATCGATGGCACGGCAGTGCTGGCGGCTGACCCACGGCCACTGGATGCCAACACCAACCGCAGCGAACGCAGCACCGAAATCCACGTTCAGGACGCCATCAACTTGACGCCGGATTGGAGCCTGTGGCTGGGCTTGCGCCACAGCCGGCTGCAGCGCGCCAGCGTGCGCACCGACGGCAGCCGGGCCACCGATGCGCGGCAATCCATCACCACCCCCTGGCTGGCATTGAACCGGGCCATCGACGCCCAACGCATCGTCTACGTCAGCTGGGGCCAGGGCGTCGAAACCGAAGTGGCACCCAACCGTGCGCGCTACACCAATGCCGGCCAAGCGCTGCCGGCACTGAAAAGCCGACAAACCGAGATCGGCCTCAAGCACAGCGGCGACGCACTGGACGTGCGCGTTGCAGCATTCGACATCCACCGCCCGCGCTGGCGCGACATTGGCAGCTGCGACGCCGACGACAGCTGCACGCGCACGCTGGATGGCCAGGCCCGACACCGTGGCATCGAGGCCGAGATCGACTGGCGATCAGGGCCCTGGAACCTGCGCACCAGCGCCACCACCTTGCACGCCAGGCGAGCGGGCTCCAGCGACATTGCACGCAACGGCAGGCGGCCCGAGAACGTGCCCGCTGTCAGCCTGAAAGCCCAGTTGGCGTACAACGTGAGTGCGGTGCCAGGTCTGGCCTTGCTTGGCTTCATCAGCCATGAAGGCCAACGCATGGTGCTGCCAGACAACAGCATCGGCACGCCAGGTTGGACCCGCCTGGATGTGGCACTGCGCCACACCCAACGCCTGTTGGGCCGGCAAGTGGTGTGGCGTGCCGGTGTTGACAACCTGCTGAACCAGCAGGCGTGGAAGGAAGCGCCCTACCAGTTTGAACACGCCTATCTGTACCGCTTGGCACCGCGCACTTTGCACGCCTCGGCTGAGCTGGCGTTCTGAGTCGAGACACTCTTACGGGCTATACTCATGGGCTGTTTTCCCCGATAGCTCAGTTGGTAGAGCGCCGGACTGTTAATCCGTAGGTCCCTGGTTCGAGCCCAGGTCGGGGAGCCAAGATAGGCAAGGGTCAGCAGGTAAGCACCTGCTGACTTTTTTGTTTTCTGGCCGATGCTGGTGCCAGTCTGGTGCCAGTTTTGAAGCGATTGACCTTTGAACACTGTCATGAGCGGCGCGTTGTGGGATCGCTGCATTGATGAGCAACAACACGGCACGACGAGCATCGGTGGCTCCGGCTGGGTTCTTGCTGATACTCACTGCGATGGCCGAAGCACCCCCCGAATGGCGGTCAAGCCGCCATCCGGTGCTCGTAGAACGGCATGGCCCGATCGTCGAGGATCGTGTGCTGGGCTGCCAGGTTCGCAGGGTCGAGATTCAGCCAAGCGTCGACGTGCTCTGGCCGAATCGGAATGATGCAGCGGTCGCGCCCAGCAGCAGCGACCGCGGCCGGCGGCTCATCGGTGATGGCCGCGAACGACATCAGGTCCGGCTCTCCGGGCGCCGTCCATCTCGACCATAGGCAGGCGACGAGCATGTCCTGAGTTGGCCGCGGTTTGAACTCCAGCACTACGTTCTCGACCGCTTCGTCCACGCCGAGTTCGCGTCCCTCGACGCGATGCCGATTCACGTTCTCGTAGAACGCGTTGATGACGACGATGCCATGCGTGTAGCCGAATAGTCCCTTCCAGAAGCCTTCGAGGTTGTCCCGGCGCGCGTTGTACGTCCCGGGATACTTGGTGTCGTAGAAAGCCGGTTTGCCAGCGGGGCGGCACTGGTAGCGCATCGGCTTGATGACACGCCGACCGGCCTCCATCACCATGACCGGCACATAGTGACCGGGGAAGATTCTGGAATCGCGGTCCTTGAGTTCTGTACGCCTCAGATCGGACAGTTTCCCCATCGTCCAGTCGATCTTGTCGGCAGCAATCCGCTTGCTCTCCCCTGCTGCTTTGGTGGGCTTCGCCTGCAAGACACGCTCGGCATCGGCCAGGCGCTTGCGCTGCTTGAACAAGCCTTGCTCCAGCTTGACCGTCTGCTCGGTTGCAAACGCGTCGATCGCCGATTTAATCTGCTGTTCCGCTTCGGTCTTGGGTTCGGCAAAGGCGGCCTCCATCGCCTTCGGGATCTTGATCTTGCTGTCGCTGCTGCGACGCCAGAACAACTCGTAGAACTCCTTGATGTCGAGTTCAGCGCCGTACTGTCGGACGTAGAGGCGATAGTCCGCCCAGACTTGAGCCGAGTAGCACAAAGAAGGATTTCAGGTGGTGTGTGGACGCAGTGTACGAAGGCAGGCTCGAGCCCCTTTTGGCTAAAAGCGGGTCACTACGAGAGTGGGAGTCAGGTAGATGTCTTCGCGATTGCCCGATGCCTGCCGCTGCGTGAAGAGGGAACTCACACCCTAGCATTCCG
>JANNMP010000180.1:0-6472 GCA_031398015.1 Burkholderiaceae bacterium | reverse complement strand
AGGAACTTGGGCGTGCAGCCGAAGGTGTCCATCACCATCGGGTAGTCCAGCGTGGTGGCAATGATCTTGCCGGCCTCGGGCTTGGCCCGCACCGCGCCCAGGTAGGGCTCGTAAGTCATGGCGGCGTCGACACCGTCGGTGCCGGCGATCATCGCGTTGGCGGCGGCTTGCGGGCTCAGGTTGACCACCTTCACGTCCTTGATCGACAGGCCGTTCTTCTTCAGCATCCAGGCCAGGCCGAAGTAGGGCGCGGTGCCGGGTGCATCTGCGGCCACGGTCTTGCCCTTCAGGTCGCTGATCTTGTTGATGCCGGGCTTGACCACCATGCCGTCGGCGCCGTAGCTCTTGTCGAGCTGAAAAATCTGTGTGGTGGCCACACCGTTGGCGTTCCAGACCACCCAGGTTTCCACCGTGGTGGCAGCGCACTGGATGTCGCCGCTGGCGATCGCCAGGTGGCGGTCTTTCTGAGGGATTTTCTTGATCGACACATCGAGGCCGTGTTTCTTGAACAAGCCGGCCTCCTTGGCCAGGGTCAGCGGGGCAAAGCCGGTCCAGCCGGAGATGCCGATGGCAACCTTGGTGTCCTGGGCTTGGGCGCTGGTGCACAACCAGGCGGCCAGGGCGAATGTGGCCAGACGGGGCAGATGCTGCATGGGAAGGCTCCTTGGGTGGATGGTGGCCAATGGTGGCAGAGCGCGGCGCGGTGTGGGGTGGGGTGGGATGTCAGTGTGGCGCCCACAGCGCCGGCAGGCCGGGCTGCGCATGCAGGATGCGCGCCAGCGCGCCGCAGCGCAGCAGCGTTGTGGCGGCGTCGATGTCAGGCGCCAGATGGCGGTCTTCGGGCATGGCCGCACAGTGCTGGCGCAGCAGGGCATGGGCGGCTTCCAACGAGGCAGAGCTGCGCAGTGGCCGCAGGAACTCGATGCCCTGCGCAGCGGCCAGCCATTCAATGGCCAGGATGTGGGCCACGTTGGCAATCATGGGCTGCAGCCGGCGCGCGGCGAAGGTGGCCATGCTGACATGGTCTTCCTGGTTGGCGCTGGTGGGCAGGCTGTCAACGCTGGCCGGGTGGGCCAGGCTCTTGTTCTCGCTGGCCAGCGCCGCAGCCGTCACATGGGCGATCATGAAGCCGCTGTTCAGCCCGGCATTGGCGGTCAGGAACGGTGGCAGCCGCGACACGCTGGTGTCGATCAGCATGGCGATGCGGCGCTCGGCAATGGCGCCCACTTCGGCAATGGCACAGGCCATGGCGTCAGCGGCCAACGCCACCGGCTCGGCGTGGAAGTTGCCGCCGCTGAGCATGGCGCCGTCGTCCGCAAAAACGAGCGGGTTGTCGGTGACCGCATTGGCCTCGCGCAGCAGCACCTGGGCGGCATGGCGCAGCTGGTCGAGGCAGGCGCCCACCACCTGCGGCTGGCAGCGCAGGCAATAGGGGTCTTGCACGCGGTCGTCGCCGTCCCGATGTGAGCTGCGGATGGCGCTGCCGGCCAGCAGCGCGCGGTACACCGCCGCCACGTCGATCTGCCCGGGTTGGCCACGCAGCGCATGGATGCGCGCATCGAACGGGCCGTCGCTGCCACGCGCGGCGTCAACGGTGAGTGCGCCCACCACCAGCGCGGCCTCCAGCACCGGCTGGAATTCAAACAGCGCATGCAGTGCCAAGGCCGTGCTGGTCTGGGTGCCGTTGATCAGCGCCAGGCCTTCCTTGGCCTGCAACTGAAGCGGTGCGATGTGGTGCTGGGCCAGCACCTGTGCCGCCGGCCGGCGCTGGCCATCGACGATGAACTCACCCTCGCCCAGCAGCGCCAGCACCATGTGCGCCAGCGGCGCCAGATCACCCGAGGCGCCCACCGAGCCCTGGCTGGGCACGTGAGGAACCAGGCCGGCGTTGTGCACCGCCAGCAAGGTGTCGATGACCACCGGCCGCACGCCCGAATGCCCGCGTGCCAGGCTGGCTGCCTTGGTGGCCAGCATCAGGCGCAGCACCGGCGCGGCCAACGGCTCACCCACGCCCACGCTGTGGCTGCGGATCAGGTTGCACTGCAGCCTGGCCAGGTCAGCGGTGCTGATGCGGGTGCCGGCCAGCTTGCCGAAGCCGGTGTTGACGCCGTAGACCGGCACATCACCAGCGGCAGCCGCCTGTACCACCGCCAGGCTGGCCTGCACCGCCGGCAGCGCGGCGGGGTCCATCAGCAGCGGTTGCCCGCCGCCGTGCACGGCGCACAATTCATCCAGCGAGAGTTGGCCGGGGCGCAGCAGCATCAGCGCGCTGCCTGCGGGTTGGCTGCCGGCTTGGCTGCCGGATCGGCTGCCGGGGTGAGCATCGGCAGGTTCAGGCCCTGCTCTTGCGCGCACGCTACCGCCTCGGCATAACCCGCGTCGGCATGGCGCATCACGCCGGTGGCGGGGTCATTCCACAGCACCCGCTCAATGCGCTTGGCTGCGGCTGGCGTGCCGTCGCAGACGATCACCACACCGCTGTGCTGGCTGTAGCCCATGCCCACGCCACCGCCATGGTGCAGGCTGACCCAGGTGGCGCCGCCTGCGGTGTTGAGCAGGGCATTGAGCAGCGGCCAGTCACTCACCGCATCACTGCCGTCGGCCATGGCCTCGGTCTCGCGGTTGGGGCTGGCCACGCTGCCGCTGTCCAGGTGGTCACGGCCGATCACGATCGGCGCTTTCAATTCACCCGAGGCCACCATGGCGTTGAAGGCCAGGCCGGCCAGGTGGCGCTGACCCAGGCCGATCCAGCAGATGCGTGCCGGCAGGCCCTGGAAGGCGATGCGCTCGGCGGCCATGTCGAGCCAGCGGTGCAGATGCCGATTTTCCGGATCACTGTCGGGGAACAGCTCTTTCATCTTGGCGTCGGTCTTGCGGATGTCCTCCGGATCGCCACTCAGCGCCACCCAGCGGAACGGGCCCTTGCCACGGCAGAACAGCGGGCGCACGTAGGCGGGCACGAAGCCGGGGAAGTTGAAGGCGTTGGTCACGCCGGCATCGAACGCCACCTGGCGGATGTTGTTGCCGTAATCGACCACGGGCACGCCCATGGCCTGAAAGTCGAGCATGGCCTGCACATGCACCGCGCAGCTTTGGGCTGCAGCCTGGCGCAGGCCGGCATGGGCGCTGTCGTCGGCCTGGGCAGAGCGCCAGGCGTCCACTGTCCAGCCGGCGGGCAAGTAGCCGTTGACCAGATCGTGTGCGCTGGTCTGGTCGGTCACCAGGTCGGGCTTCAGGCCACCGGCCCTGGCGCGCCGCACCAGCGCGGGCAACACGTCGGCGGCATTGCCCAGCAGGCCGATGGACTTGGCCTGGCCAGCAGCGGTGTACGTTGCGAGGCGCGCCAAGGCGTCGTCCAGATCGCTGGCCTGCTCATCGAGGTAGCGGCTGCGCAGGCGGAAATCGATGCGGCTTTGCTGGCATTCGATGTTGAGCGAGCAGGCGCCGGCAAAGGTGGCGGCCAGCGGCTGCGCGCCACCCATGCCACCCAGGCCCGCCGTCAAGATCCACTTGCCGGTCAGACTTCCGCCGAAGTGCTGCCGCCCGGCCTCGACAAAGGTTTCATAGGTGCCCTGCACGATGCCCTGGCTGCCGATGTAGATCCAGCTGCCGGCGGTCATCTGGCCGTACATCATCAGGCCCTTGCGGTCCAGCTCGGTGAAATGTTCCCAGGTGGCCCATTTGGGCACCAGGTTGCTGTTGGCGATCAGCACCCGGGGGGCATCGGCATGGGTGCGGAACACGCCCACCGGCTTGCCACTTTGCACCAGCAGGGTTTCGTCGTCGCCCAGTTGGCGCAAGGCCAGCAGGATGGCCTCATAACAATCCCAGTTGCGGGCGGCCTTGCCGATGCCGCCGTAGACCACCAGCGCGTCGGGGTTCTCGGCCACCTCGGGGTCGAGGTTGTTCTGCAGCATGCGGTAAGCGGCTTCGGTGAGCCAGCTCTTGCAGCTGAGTGTGTTGCCGCGCGGTGCGCGCACCGGGTGTGGCCCATGGCGGGCAGCAACGGCGTGGTCGGTGGATTGGGCGGCGGATTGGGCGGCGGACTGCGCAGCAGACTGGACGGCGGACAGGTCGGTCATGGCGGGCCTCGGCACGGGTGGCGGGTTTGCAGCGGCAACGCGGCACATGCTACTTGTCTAGACAAGCAAGCGCAAGTAGGATGTTCGGCATGGCCACCACCACCCCGGCACCGTATGCCCGCGTCAAGCAGGCGCTCAAAGACGGCCTGGCCAACGGCCAATGGCCAGCCGGCGCGCTGATGCCCAGCGAGGCCGCGCTGGTGGCGCAGTTCGGTGTCAGCCGCATGACGGCCAACCGCGCGCTGCGCGAGCTGCAGGCCGACGGCCTGGTCGAGCGGGTGCAAGGCCTGGGCACGTTTGCGGCGCGGCTCAACCGCGTGGCGTCCACCCTCACCTTGCACGATCTGCAGGAAGAAATCGCTGCCCGCGGCCACCACCACCGCGCCCAGGTGCTGCTGCAACAGGCCGAAAAGGCGCCGGCCAAGCTGGCGGCGCAATTGGGCCTGCGCAGCGGCGCCAAGGTCTTCCACACCGTCATCGTGCACCATGAAAACGGCGTGCCGCTGCAGCTGGAAGACCGTTACGTCAACCCGGCCTGTTCACCCGGCTACCTGCAGGCCGACTTCAGCCGCACCACGCCCACCCAGGTGCTGTTTGACACCACCGCCCTGTGGCGCGCGCAGTACAGCATCGAGGCCGAGCCCGCCACCGCCGATGAGGCCAGGCTGCTGGCCATTGCGCCTGCCAGCGCCTGCCTGGTGGTCACCCGCCGCACCTTCACCCGTGACGCCACCATCACCCTGGCGCGCCTGGTGCACCCGGGCCGGCACTACAGCCTGCAAGGAGAATTTGCGCCATGACCACCCGGCCGGCAGTGCTGGCCCAACGCGCCGCAGCAGTGGCCACGCCCGACATGGTGGCCGCCTACCAGCGTGACGGTGCGGTCTGCCTGCGTGGCCTGTTGGATGCCGTTGAACTGGCCCGGCTGCAGCACGGCATCGATGCCAACCTGGCCGCGCCCAGCCCACGCGCCATCATCGCCAGCCAAAGCGATGACCCCGGCCTGTTCATCGAGGACTTTTGCAACTGGCAGACCAACCCCGACTACCAGGCGCTGGCCATGCACTCGCCGTTGGCCGAGGTGGCAGCGCTGCTGATGCAAAGTGCCAGCGTGCGCCTGTACCACGACCACATGCTGACCAAGCAGCCCGGCACGCGGCAGAAGACACCCTGGCACCAGGACCAGCCCTACTACAACGTCAGCGGCTTTCAGAACATCAGCTTCTGGATGCCGGTGGATGCGGTGGCGCGGCCCAGCACATTGGAAGTCGTGGCTGGCTCACACCGCGGCCCCTGGTTGATGCCACGCAGCTTCATGGCGCAGCAGGCACGCTGGTTCCCTGAAGGCAGCCTGGCCGAGCTGCCCGACATCGACGCCCAGCGCAGCGCGCACACCGTCCTCGGCTGGGCGCTGCAGCCCGGTGATGTGGTGGCCTTCCACATGCTGGCGTTGCATGCGGCAGCGGGCGTGCCAGCGGGCCAGCAGCGGCGGGTGTTCTCGCTGCGCTTCCTGGGTGACGACGCCCGCCATGCACCGCGCGCCTGGGCCACGTCGCCGCCATTCCCTGGCCTGGCCGATGTGTTGCCGGCCGGCGCGCCGATGGACCATGCGCTGTTTCCGCTGCTGCTGGGTGGCGCACGGTGATGCCGCTGCAGCACATCGCGGTGGCCGGCGTGGCGCCGCAACCCTGGCGCAACGGCGGCGGCAGCACGCGCGAGCTGTTCACCTGGCCTGCCGGTGGCGGCGCCACCTGGCAACTGCGCATCAGCATGGCCGACATCGCTGCCGACGGCCCGTTTTCAGCCTACCCCGGGGTCGACCGCTGGTTTGCGGTGCTGCACGGTGCCGGCGTGCGGCTGGCCCTGCCCGGCACGCCGGCGCAAACGCTGACGACCACCAGCGCACCACTGGCCTTTGCCGGTGAAGGTCCACCGGCTTGCACGCTGGTTGATGGCCCGACGTCGGACTTGAACCTGATGCTGCAGCGAGGCAGCGGCACGGCTGGCATGTGGGCGGCCCAGCCCGGTGTGGCATGGCAGCACGGCGCCACGCTGCGGGCGCTGTTCACCACCGCGCCCATGCACTTGCGGGTGGACAACGCCGCACCGCAGCCGGTGGCCGGCTGGACGCTGCTGCTGGGCCGGGCTGCGGCGCACCAGCGCTGGATGATCAATACCCCCATCGATACCCCCATCGATACCCCCATCGACGCCCTGCCCGCCACCGGCCGCGCCATCTGGCTGGCCTTCACGCCCCAGCCACCGGTCAACCCGCAATGAACCACACCCCGCTCACCCTGTGGCGCGACGCCCGGCTGGCCACCATGCAGCCAGGCAGCGCCTGGGGCTGGATCGATGGCGGCGCCATGCTGGTGCAAGGCAGCCGGCTG
>JANNMP010000799.1:0-2417 GCA_031398015.1 Burkholderiaceae bacterium | reverse complement strand
CCGGGCGCACGCGCCGAGGCAGCAGGCGCTGGCGAGATCGTGACCAACTCGATTGACAACGACGGCCAGATGAAGGGCTACGACCTGGATCTGGTGCGCGCCGTGCGTGCGGCCACCAGCAGGCCGCTCACCGTGCTGGGTGGCGCTGGCAAGCTGGCCGACCTGGCCGGTCTGGTGCGCGACTACGGCACCATTGGCGCAGCTGCCGGCAGCCTGTTCGTCTTCAAAGGCGTGTACCGCGCGGTCTTGATCAACTATCCGCAACGCGGCGACAAAGACGCCCTGCTGGCTGGCAAGTGAAGTGCGCGACAGGCCTGTCTGTCCCCATCGAGTGAGCGCCATGAAACAAACCAAGCAAGCCGTCCACCACTGCTGGAACGCTGCGTCCTGCGGCGAGACACAGTGTCGGCACGGCTCCGCAGGCGAAGCCTGTGCCAATGAAGCGGCCATGCGCGATGCACTGGAACCGTACATCCCGCCGTTTGCGGATTTCGCCAGCGCCCGCGACAAGAAGGTGCTGGAGATCGGTGTCGGTCTGGGCGCAGACCACTGCAGCTTCGCCAAGGCAGGTGCCCGCCTGACAGGTGCAGACCTGACTGAGCGTGCCATCCAACACACGACTCAACGTCTGACCGCCTTTGGACTGCAATCGCAACTGCGCACGGTCGATGCCAAAGACCTGCCGTTCAGGGGCGAGAGTTTCGACATCGTCTGCGCATGCGGTGTTCTCCACCACTCGCCAGACACTCCCAAAGCCACCGACGAGGTCTGGCGCGTCCTGCGACCAGGCGGCTGCGCACGCATCACGGTCCACGACACGCACAGCATAGTGGGCTGCATGCTGCGGTTGCGCTGCGCGTTGCTCGGCGGCAGACCATTGCGGTGGCTGGCCGATGTCTGTGCAGAGCATCTGCATAGTCCGCGCACCAAGGCCGACACGGTTGCACAGGCGCAACAACTCTTCAAGCGGTTCACCCGTGTCGAGATCGAGACGGTGCCGACGCATGGAGAATTGCTGACGTCCGATGCAGGGCAGCGTCACCGGGGCATGCTGCTGAACATTGCCAAGGCAATTTGGCGACGTTGGTTCATTCGCACGTTCTTGCCGCGCCATGGGCTCTTCCTTCTGGCACCTGCGACCAAGTAGTGGCCCCATGAGACAGATCCTCCAGAACCTCCAAGACGGCTCCACCGCACTGACCGATGTGCCCTGCCCTCGCCCCGGGCGTGGCCAGTTGCTGATCCGAACCACCCGCAGCCTGGTGTCGGCAGGCACCGAGCGCATGCTGGTTGATTTCGGCAAGGCCGGGCTGATCGACAAAGCCCGCCAGCAACCCGACAAGGTGCGCATGGTGCTGGACAAGGTGCGCACCGACGGCCTGGCACCCACGCTGGCGGCAGTGCGCAACAAGCTCGACCAACCATTGCCGATGGGCTACTGCAACGTGGGTGTGGTGGTCGAGGTGGGCGCCGGCGTCAGCGGCTTTGCCGTGGGTGACCGGGTGGCCTCGAACGGCAAGCATGCCGAGATGGTGGTGGTGCCGGTCAACCTCTGCGCCAAGCTGCCTGACGGTGTTGGGGATGAAGAAGCCGCCTTCACGGTGCTGGGCGCCATTGCGCTGCAAGGCATCCGCCTGGTGCAGCCCACGCTGGGTGAGGCGGTGGTGGTCACCGGCCTCGGCCTGATCGGTCTGGTCACGGTGCAGTTGCTGCGCGCGCAGGGCTGCCGCGTGCTCGGGCTGGACTTCGACCCCGCCAAACTGGCGCTGGCGCGCAGCTTCGGCGCCGAGGTGGTTGATCTGCAGGCCGGTGCCGATGCCGTGGCGGCGGCGCAGGTGTTCTCGCGCGGCCGCGGCGTTGACGCGGTGATCGTCACCGCCGCCACCCGCAGCAGCGAGCCGATGCACCAGGCTGCGTTGATGTGCCGCAAGCGTGGCCGCATCGTGCTGGTGGGTGTCACCGGGCTGGAGTTGTCGCGCGCCGATTTCTTCGAGAAGGAGCTGACCTTCCAGGTCTCGTGCTCCTACGGCCCCGGCCGCTACGACCCGAACTACGAGGACAAGGGCCAGGACTACCCGGTGGGCTTTGTGCGCTGGACCGAGCAGCGCAACCTGGAAGCCGTGCTCGACATGCTGGCCCAACGCCGGCTGGGCGTGGCCACCCTGGTCTCGCACCGCTTCGCCATCGCCGATGCCGCGCAGGCTTATGCAGTGGTGGGCGGTGCCGAGCCGTCGCTGGGCATCGTGCTGCAGTACCCCGAGCCCACGGCCATCAACCTGGCCGAGCGCCTGGCCCGCCGTGTGGCCCTGCCCCCGCCTGCCGCACCCGGCCTGCCGGGCGCGCCGGCGGTCAGCGTGATCGGTGCCGGCAACTATGCCGGCGCGGTGCTGATCCCGGCGTTTCGCGCCGCCGGAGCC
>JANNMP010000173.1:0-18190 GCA_031398015.1 Burkholderiaceae bacterium | reverse complement strand
TGTGCGTGGCCTTCTCGGCCATCCTGCCGCTGATGACGGTGGTGAACTACTCGGTGCAGGACATCATCAGCCCCGAGCGCCGGGTGTTTGTGGGCACCGAGTGGTTCAAGGCGGTGATGCGGGATGTTGACCTGCAAGGCGCGCTGCTGCGGCAGATCACGTTCTCGCTGGCGGTGCTGGCGGTGGAGATTCCGCTGGGCATCGCCCTGGCCCTGGCCATGCCTGCCAAAGGCTGGCAGAGCAGCGCGGTGCTGGTGACGGTGGCTATCTCGCTGCTGATCCCCTGGAACGTGGTGGGCACCATCTGGCAGATCTACGGCCGCGCCGACATCGGCCTGATGGGCGCCACGCTGGCCGCACTCGGCATCGAATACAGCTACACCGGCAACGCCACCCATGCCTGGCTGACCGTGCTGCTGATGGACGTGTGGCACTGGACGCCGCTGGTGGCGCTGCTGTGCTTTGCCGGCCTGCGCGCCATCCCCGATGCCTACTACCAGGCCGCCAGCATCGACGGCGCCAGCAAGTTCGCGGTGTTCCGCTACATCCAGCTGCCCAAGCTGCGCGGTGTGCTGGTGATTGCGGTGTTGCTGCGCTTCATGGACAGCTTCATGATCTACACCGAGCCGTTTGTGCTGACCGGCGGCGGGCCGGGCACTGCCACCACCATCTTGAGCCAGTACCTGACGCAGAAGGCGGTGGGCCAGTTTGACCTGGGGCCGGCGGCGGCGTTCTCGCTGATCTACTTCTTGATCATCCTGGCGCTGAGCTTCATCCTCTACAACTGGATGCAGCGCGTGGGCACGGCCGACAAGGCCAACGCGGAGACTGGCCATGGATGAACGCCGGTTCAAAAAGCGCACGCTGTTCTTGCTGGCCTACCTGGTGTTTGCCATCCTGCCGGTGTACTGGATGGTCAACATGAGCTTCAAGACCAACGAGGAAATCCTCTCGGTCTTCAGCCTGTGGCCGAAAGACTTCACGCTGGCCCACTACCGCACCATCCTCACCGACGAGAGCTGGTACTCGGGCTACATCAACTCGATGATCTATGTGGCCATCAACACGGTCATCTCGGTCAGCGTGGCGCTGCCGGCGGCCTATGCCTTCAGCCGTTACCGCTTTCTGGGTGACAAGCATGTGTTCTTCTGGCTGCTGACCAACCGCATGACGCCACCGGCGGTGTTCCTGCTGCCGTTCTTCCAGCTCTACACCACGCTGGGCATGATGGACACGCACATCGCGGTGGCGCTGGCGCACCTGCTGTTCAACGTGCCGCTGGCGGTGTGGATTCTCGAAGGCTTCATGAGCGGCATCCCGCGTGAGATCGACGAGACGGCTTACATCGACGGCTACAGCTTCCCGCGCTTTTTCGTCACCATCTTCATCCCGCTGATCAAGGCCGGTGTCGGCGTGGCGGCGTTCTTCTGCTTCATGTTCAGCTGGGTTGAATTGCTGATGGCGCGCACTCTGACCAGCGTCAACGCCAAGCCCATCGTGGCGACGATGACGCGCACGGTGAGCGCCAGCGGCATGGATTGGGGTGTCTTGGCGGCAGCGGGTGTCCTGACCATCGTCCCGGGTGCCATCGTGATCTGGTTCGTGCGCCACTACATCGCCAAAGGCTTCGCCATGGGCCGGGTATGAGGAGCAGATGATGTTCGAGTGGATGGCCTGGACCCTGCCCGTCGCAGTCTTCTTCATCAGCATCGTGCTGATGCTGGCCGGCATGACGCTGTGGGAGCTGAAATCGCCCACCACCGAGCGGCGCGGTTTTCTGCCCATTGCCACCACCCGGGGTGACAGGCTGTTCATCGGCCTGCTCAGCGCCGCCTGGCTGAACCTGGCCTTCGTGGCGGTGAGCGAGAGGATGATCGAGTGGTTCGGCCTGGAGAGCGAACCGTCGATCTGGTTCAGCTTCGTGGCCTCGATGCTCTTGCTGGCCTTCATCATGCGCAAGGGCTAGAAACCCAGTTTTCAAAGTCAGCGACCTGCCACCCTTCCCAGCGGGCCGCCCAAGCAAACCAGAGGGAAGTCTTGAGGAGACACAGATGAAACACCCGAACATGCACTGTCTACATGCCGTGGCGCGCGCTGCCGCAATGACGGCCGCCGCTCTGGCCCTGGGCCAAAGCGCCTGGGCCGGTGAGGCCGAAGCCAAGAAGTGGGTGGATGCCGAGTTCCAGCCCAGCACGCTGAGCAAAGACCAGCAGATGGCCGAGATGAAGTGGTTCATCGACGCCGCCAAGAAGCTGCAGGCCAAGGGCGTGAAAGAGATTTCGGTGGTCAGCGAGACCATCACCACGCACGAGTACGAGAGCAAGACGCTGGCCAAGGCCTTCGAGGAGATCACCGGCATCAAGGTCAAGCATGACCTGATCCAGGAAGGTGATGTGGTGGAGAAACTGCAGACGTCGATGCAGTCGGGCAAGAGCATATACGACGGCTGGATCAGTGACTCTGACCTGATCGGCACCCACTACCGCTACGGCAAGATCATGAACCTGACCGATTACATGGCCGGCAAGGGCAAGGAGTGGACCAACCCCGGCATCGACATCAAGGACTTCATCGGCACCAGCTTCACCACCGGCCCCGACAAGAAGCTGTACCAGCTGCCCGACCAGCAGTTTGCCAACCTGTACTGGTTCCGCGCCGACCTGTTTGCGCGTGAGGACTTGAAGACCAAGTTCAAGGCCAAGTTCGGCTACGACCTGGGCGTGCCGCTGAACTGGAGCGCGTATGAGGACATCGCCGAGTTCTTCACCAATGACGTCAAGACCATCGACGGCAAGCCGATCTATGGCCACATGGACTACGGCAAGAAAGACCCGAGCCTGGGCTGGCGCTTCACCGACGCCTGGCTGAGCATGGCCGGCACGGCCGACGTGGGCATCCCCAACGGCAAGCCAGTGGACGAGTGGGGCATCCGCACATCGGCCGACGGTTGCACGCCGCAAGGTGCCAGCGTGTCGCGCGGCGGCGCCACCAACTCGCCCGCTGCGGTCTACGCCCTGACCAAGTACGTCGACTGGATGAAGAAGTACTCGCCCAAGGAAGCCATCGGCATGACCTTCGGCGAAGCCGGCCCGGTGCCGGCGCAAGGCCAGATCGCGCAGCAGATCTTCTGGTACACGGCATTCACCGCCGACATGACCAAGGCCGGCCTGCCGGTGGTCAATGCCGACGGCACGCCGAAGTGGCGCATGGCGCCCGGCCCCAACGGCCCATACTGGAAGCAAGGCATGCAGAACGGCTACCAGGATGTCGGGTCATGGACCTTCTTCGAAAAGCACGACGAGAACAAGACCGCCGCAGCCTGGCTGTACGCGCAGTTCGTGACGGCCAAGACCACCAGCCTGAAGAAGACCATCGTCGGCCTGACCCCCATCCGTGAGAGCGACATCCAAAGCAAGGCCATGACCGACCTGGCCCCCAAACTGGGCGGCCTGGTCGAGTTCTACCGCAGCCCGGCGCGTGTGGCCTGGACGCCCACCGGCACCAACGTGCCTGACTACCCCAAGCTGGCCCAGCTGTGGTGGAAGAACGTGGCCGTGGCGGTGACGGGCGAGAAAACGCCGCAGGCCGCGATGGACAACCTGGCCGAAGAGATGGACCAGGTGAGGGGCCGGCTCGAACGTGCCGGCATGGCCCGCTGCGCGCCCAAGCTCAACAAGAAGGAAGACCCCAAGAAGTACCTCAGCGACAAGGCCGCGCCCTGGGCCAAGCTGGCGAACGAAAAGCCCAAGGGCGAGACCATCGCCTATGACACCCTGCTCAACGCATGGAAGGCCGGCAAGGTGAGGTGAGTCTGGACCGCACGAGCCCCTGCGGGCTCGTGCGTGCCTGACGAAGGCTTTGCGCGCGGTCTTGCGGGCCGGCCGGGCTTGGCGATTGCGCTGGCTGCGTCCGTCGTCAAGCTTGTGCATGCGCAGGCTGCACGGCCTGGCCGATCATGCGCTGGCCGCACCCCACCCGGTCGGTGGGGGCGTGCCCCACCAGGAGTGCCGCCATGGCTGACAGCTTGCCGCGTTGGTTGACCAGGAACGGCGCTGCGCCAGCGCGGGCGGCATTCCATGTCGAACGGGTGATCGACCCCTTCACCAAGCGCGAGACCATCGGCATGGTGCGCCACGCCGGCCATGCCTGGCAGGCGGCGGCGCCGGCCGACCTGGCGCAGTGGCCAGCATTGGGCGCGCGCTACCTGCAAGACCTGGCGCAGGCGCTGGGCTGGCAACCCGGCCAGCCGGACTGGCTGCCTCAGCGTGTGTGGGATGCGTTGGTGCCACCGGCTCAGCGTGTGTGGGATGCGTTGGTGCCACCGGCCGGCGAGAGCCCAGGCGCTGACAGCAACGGCGGCCTGCGCTGGCTGCCGCTGGACGATGCCCACCCGTGGGGATCGTTCCGCGTCGCCCGGTCGGTGGGTGCCGACCTGGCCGTCGCTGACCACAGCGTGGTGCTGCTGGCCGGCTGCATCCGCTTCGGCCTGCAATTGGGCAGTGACATGGGGCTGCGCATCACCGCGCATGTGCGTGACGGCCTCGCCCACGTCCATGGCCTCACGCTGTCGGGGCTCAGCGGTGAGCACGCGCTGCACAGCATGCCCAGCGAGGTGCGCGGCGACAAGGCGCTGTATGCGCTGGTCCAACGCATCAAGCCGGTCATCGGCCAGGCGCTGGGCGATGGCCGCTGGGTGTGGATCAACAGCCTGGAGCGGCTGCGCCGCGCTGATGCGCCCGCCCATGTGCTGCGCGTGGGTGGCTACCTGGCGCGGGCCCAGGCGGGCAGCACCATGGCGCCGCGCGGCGACGCGGCGGTCCAGAAGCAGGCCGCCGGTTCGGGCTTGGGGCGTCTGCGGGTGCATGATTTCTGCGTCGACGTCGACGTGGCTGTGCGCCGCTCGCCGCGGGTGGTGGCCGTGCACCGCAATGAATTTGCCGGCAGCGCGGCCCAGGCCGATGCCGATGCCGATGCGCACACATTCGGCCACCGGCGTGCCTTTTTGGCCGATGCTGCGTCGCAGGGCCCGGCCGACACCCTGCGCCAGCGCCGCACGACGCGGCAAGAAGCTGAACTGTCGGCCTGCCGCAGTGACGTCGGCCTGTGGCTGGACAAGCAGGGCACGCTCAGCTTCGGTGACGGCACTGCCACCTTGTTCGAGTCACGCGGCGCGCGCAGGGACAGCTCGGGCCAGGTGGGCAACACCATGCAGGTGAGCGACGCTGCGGTGGTGCAGGTGGTGGCGCCGCAGGTCGCCGTGCCCAGCACCGCAGCCACTGCCCAGGCGGCGCAACACGCGGCCCCAGCGCCCGAGCAGTTCTGGACCGACGACCAGGCGTCGGTGGAGACCCATGTGCGCGCGGCCGAGCTGTTCGCCCGCATGTCGGCGTATGGCATCGACCCCAATGCCTACTTTCGTTTCGCCCGCCTGCCGCTGGTGCAGCGTGCGCGCGCCGCGCTGCGCTGGGCGCCCGATGGCGACGTGCCCAATGCCGAGGTGCGGCCGTTCCTGGGCGACGACGACACCGACGACGCGCAGTCCATCGACACCACCGCTGCACGGCTGCAACTGCTGGTGAAGTATGGCTCGGCCGACCCCTGGCACCGGCGCCAGGTGCCGCTGGCCGAGCACCACCAGACCCATCAGCGGCCGCTGCGCGCCGACGGCGTGACACCGCGCAGCCGCGCGCAGTACCTGGGTGTGGCGTCCGACCCGCGCTGGGCCTGGCATGAGTTTGGCCATGTGCTGAACTACGCCAGCACCGGTGAGCTGGAGTTCCCGTTTGCCCACAGCGCCGGTGACGCGCTGGGCGCGATCGCCTGCGACCCACTGTCGCAGCTGGCCAGCGCAGACGCGCCCGAAGACCCGATGCGCTTCGTCAGCTTCCCCTGGATCGAGGTGCCCGGCCGCAGCCATGGCCGCGCGGCGCTGCAGGGCTATTGCTGGTGCGGCCGGCGCAATCTGGTGCGCCTGGATGCCGGTGCACCGCTGGACCGCCACCACCATGGCTACTACGAAGAGCAGATGCTGTCGTCGTCGCTGTTCCGGCTCTACCCTGTCTGGGTGGCGACACACGCGGCGGCGATGTGGATGTGGACGAAGCCATCCGGCTGGAAGCATCGGACTACTGCATCTGGCTCATCATGCGCGCCATCTCGCTGCTGGGGCCCGACAGCGTGGCACCGGCGCGCACGGCCGACCAGTTCGTCAGCGCGTTGATCGATGCTGACCTGGGCACCGGCGCGTGGCATGTGGTCGCCGATTGGCCCTACAACCGCAGCAGGCGCACCCTGGCACGCCAGGGTGGCCAGGTCCACAAGGTGGTGCGCTGGGCGTTCGAGCGCCAGGGCCTGTATGCCACCGATGACCCCACGGTTGCAGCCGACGCCATCGGCCAGGCACCTGCTGTCGATGTGTTCATCGCCGACCGGCGCAACAGCGGGCCGGACGCACACCCGGGCGGTTATGCGCCGGTGCCGCTGCGGGCCGATGGTGGTGACTGGCTGGCCGCAGCCGATGCAGTGCGGCGCACGGCCGGCGGCGTGGCCATCACGCTGTGCAACCGTGGCCAGCAGGCATCTGGTGCGCTGCGGCTGCGGCTGTGGTGGGGCACGCCAATCGGCACCGGGTCGCTGGCATGGCAGACCCAGCCCATCGAGCATGAGGTGCCATCGGTGCCGAAAGGTGGTGCGGTCACCGCGCCGGTGGGCTGCGACAAACAGGCGGCCGGCTGGCTGCTGGTGGCGGTGGATGCCGACGCCGACCCGAGCAACCTGCCTCTGGACGGCACACCGCCTGCAAACCGCCTGGCGCTGATGCACCTGGTGGCCAACGACAACAACCTGGCGCTGATCGCGCTGTCGGCCGCGACTTGATGCGCCGGCCTGCGGGCCGGCCAGCGGTCAAACGGCCAGCGGCCACTCGGCCTCGGCCA
Source organism: Burkholderiaceae bacterium (assembly GCA_031398015.1). Taxonomy (GTDB): domain Bacteria; phylum Pseudomonadota; class Gammaproteobacteria; order Burkholderiales; family Burkholderiaceae_C; genus Pseudaquabacterium. The sequence goes on along the minus strand of JANNMP010000173.1, from coordinate 11,255 downwards.
GCCGCAGCACCCGCTGCAGCGTGGGGATGTGCAGCGCGGGCAGCGTCTGTGCGTCAAGCTGCTTCTCGGGCGGCTTTCGTGCGGGCCGCTGCGACACCGGCTTGCCATTGCCGCCATCACCAAAGCACATCTCGGCCAAGCCGGCAGCCAGCATGCGGCTGGCGGCGCTGTCGCTGGGGTAGTGCAGGCCCAGGCGCTCACGCCCCTTGGCCACCCGCCAGGCCAGCCACAGCAGCGGTGAGCGCTGGTCCTGGCCGTAGCGCTTCTTGGCGTCACCGGCGATGAAGTCGCGCTGCAGTTGTGGCGCGCGGCCCAGGTTGCTGCCTTCATCGAAGATGCCGAAGCGTTGCGCGATGCCAGGCACCCGCAGCAGGAACAGCGCGATCAGATGCGCCACCAGCGAATGCCCACTCGGGAACGCCGGGTGCTGCGGCGGTCCCCACGGCGGCGCCAGGCCGGGGCACAGCGTGGACGGCCGCAGCCGCGCGTACGCCGCCTTGTATTGCATCTTGGTGAGGTTGGCGATCGCCAGCGCGCAGTTCACCAGTTCCATCGTCCAGGGCTTGGCCGCCGGGTCCAGGCCCATCAGGTGGATGAAGTAGGGCACGATCTGGGCCGATTGCACCGCCACCTCGGGCAAGTAGCGCAGGCGGTCGTCGCGCATCAGGTCGACCAGTTCGGTCAGCTCGATGGTGATGAAAATCCAAGCCTGGTCGGCGTCCACGGGGCCCTGCTGGCCTTGCGCGCCCACGCGCCAGCCGACCAACGCCGCATCAGTCTCGATCAGCGCCTGCAGCGCAGATGGCGTGTTCGCTGCGGGGTCGGTGGCCAGCCAGGCCTTGTTGTGGGGCTGCGCCGCAAATTCGCGCGCCACCATCACCGACGGATGGGCCAGGTTCAGGTCTTGCAGCCACTCGGTGAGCTGCGGGTCGAACGGCAGAGTCCAGAAGCGCAGCGCCGGGTCCCAGTCGCCGGTCTGCCACCGCAGCGTTGTCTTGAACTGGTACGGGTTGAAACGCAGGTCGGTGGGGAAGCCCGGCCAGCCGTTGCCCACCGCAAAGTCCAGCGACCAGGGCAGCGGTGCCAGCGCCGCCGGTGTGGCGTATTCGCTGCGCGCCACCGGGCCGTAACCGCCCGCAAAGCCCAGGCCGCTGCCACCGCCCGCCCCGGTGGCGGGCCCGGCCCAGGGCGCCGGCAGCCATGCCGCTGCGGCGAGGCTGGCGGCATGGTTGGGGGCCGAAAAAGCCGCATGGTTGGGCGCGCTGAACGCGGCATGGTTCGGCGCACTGAACGCCGCATGGTTGGGTGTGCTGTAGGCGGCGTGGTTCGGGCTGCTGTAGGGCCCGTGGTTGGGCGCGCCATAGGGCCCGTGGTTGGGGCTGGTGAATGCAGCGTGGTTGCTGCTGTCGAGTTGCGACATGTTCTGCGCGGTCCAGACCATGGGGGTCTCCTCGGGGTGGGTGTGTTGGTGGCTGACTCAGCCAGGCAGGCCGGCGATTTGCAGGGCCTGCAGCATGTTGTCGAGCATCGGCTGCTGCAGCGGTGACCATTGGCCGAACCGCTGCACCGAGAAGTTGGGCAAATCCGCCAACAGCGCCTGGGCCAGTTCACGCGCTTCGGCCACTTCACCGGTGCGCACCAGCGCGGCGATCAGGAAGCGCCGCGCGCCGTTGTAGCGTGGGTTCAGTCGCAGCGCCTTGCCCAGCCAGGCCACCGCTTCGTCGTAGCGCCCGCCGCCGAAGCAGGCGCTGCCGCAAATGGTGAAGTGCCAGAACATGTGCTGGTCGAACGGGCTCAGCCGCATTGCGCGCTGCACCTGCGCCAGCGCGGCGTCGGTGCGCCCCAGGTACGACAGCGTGGCGCCGTGTCGGGCCCAGGCCGCTGCGCAGCTGGGGTTGATGGCCAGCGCCTGGGCGTACATGTCCAGTGCCTGCAGGTGCTGCTTGTTCTGCAGCGACAGCATGTAGCCAGCCACCGACAGGGCCAGCGCGTCGCGCCCGTCGAGCTGCACCGCGCGCTGCGCATGCTGCAGCGCCAGCGCGCCGTCATCGGTCTGTGGCGCGGCCCGGCCCTCGGCCCAACGCAGGCTGTGCCACCAGGCCAGGTGGGCATGTGCCTGGGCATAGCCGGGGTCGAGTTGCACCGCCCGCTGGAGCAACTGGCCGGCGGTGTCGAACTCGGCCGTGCCCAGCTGGTAGATGCCGGCCAGCGCGCGCAGCACGCAGTCGTAGGCGCCGTAGCGCTCGGTGGGGCGCTGGCGCACACGGGCCATCTCCTCGTCCTGCACGGGCGGCGCAATCGCCGCAGCCACCCGCTCGGCAATGTCGGCCTGGAAGGCAAACACATCGTCGCCGCTGCCGTCGAAGCGCTCTTGCCACAGGATTCGCTGGTCGGCCGCGTGCAGCAGGCTGACATGGATGCGCAACTGGTTGCCGGTGCGCCGTGTGCTGCCGGCCACCAGGTAACGCACGCCCAGCTCGTCTGCCACCGTGGCCAGATCATCCTGCCGGCCGCGAAAGCGCAGCGTCGAGCCGTGGGCGATGACGAACAGGGCCCGGTTCAGTGACAGCGTGGCGATGATCTCTTCGGTGATGCCGTCGCCGAAGTAGGTGTCGTCCGCGCTGCCATCAGCCGCCGGCCGTGCATCGGAGAACGGCAGCACCGCCAGTGTGGCCAACTGAAGCGCTTGCCGCCCCCGTGTGGCTTGGTTGCCGGCGCTGGCCTGCGCCAGCGTGGCGCGGAACACCTGCATCGGCCGCCGCGTGCGGCGCATCAGCCGCTCACCCAGCGGCTCGAAGCGGGCATCAAGCTTCAACTGCACGAAGTCATGCACTTTCTGGGTGATCAGCACGTCGTCATGCCCCGCACTCTGGTGGAGATCGGCCGCCACGTTGACGCCGTCGCCGACCAGTTTGCCGTCGTCGATGATCACGTCATCCACAGCGATGCCGATGCGCATGTGCAGCAAGCGGCTCCCATCTTCGTCGGTGTCGGCACCGACACGCCGGTCGGCCAGCGCAGTCTGCAGCGCCAGTGCCCAGTCCACCGCCTCCACCGCGCTGCCGAACTCCAGCAGCAAGCGCTCGGCGGTCAGCTCGATCAGCCGGCCGGCGTACTGCGGCACGGTGCGCTCGATCAGCTCGACGCGGGTGCGCTTCCAGGCGCGCGCCGCCCCCGAGGCATCGCGCGCGACCAGCCGCGCCCAACCCACCACGTCGGCCTGCACGATGGCGGCCAGGCGGCGCTGCAACCGGCCGGGGTTGGTGGGCGGCGTGGTGCGTGCCGCATCGCTGGCGCTGTCGGGCCGTGTGGGCGCCAGCGCCAGCCGGTAACCACGGCCGGTGACGGTGGCAATCGCGTCGTGCCCCAGCAGACGGCGCAGGCTGGAAATCTGCACCGAGAGGTTGTTCTCCTCCACCACCAGGCCGGGCCAGGCCAGGTCAAGCAGCTCGGCCTTGCTGACGACCCGGTCGCAGCGCTCTGCCAGTGCCTGCAGCACATCGAATGCGCGTGCGCCCAGGGCCACCACCGCGCCATCGACCACGAGCACACGCTCGGACAAGCGCAGCGCAAAGCGGCCGAAATCCAGCATCTGCGACACCTTCACCCCCCCATCCTGGCCGCTTGCAGCAGCGCATCCGCAATGTGTAACACCTTTCCCGTGGGTGTCCCAAAGTTTGACGATGCGCTCGCTGCGGCCGCCGCCTTACGGTGGGCCACAAGTGCTGCGGCCACGGCCCGCGCGCTGAGCCGCCACCGACGCCTGCCACTCACTTGCCAACGAGAGCTGCCCGCCGTGACCACAGCCCCACCCGCCATCACCCTTACCCAGGTGCTCACCCGCAGCAGCGTGCTGCGTTTGCTGGGCACCCGCATCACCGACCTGGCGCCGCGTGGCGATCTGGGCCTGGGCCTGGACCCGGAGGGCCCGGTGGGCTTTGCGCTGGTGCGCGCTTTTGCCCAGGCCGACCGCTGGACTTTGCTGCCCCAGCCGCTGGTGCTCAGCGTGTTCGGCGAAGGCCAGCCGCCTGGCACCGACGACGGCCTGGCCAGCGCCGACGACCGGGTGTGGACCGCCAACAGCCAAGACGCTGCGGTGCGCCTGGTGCTGCTGCCAGCGCCCTTGTCCAGCCTGCTGCAGGCGGCGCTGGGCGGCACCGGCTGACGGCTGGGCCCGCTGGCTGACGGCTGGGCCCGCTGGCAACACCCAGGTGCGATTGCAACGGCGCTGGCCGACACTCTGGGCGGCCGGCCACCTGCGCTGCAGGCCAAGCCGGCATTGCCCGCCACCTCCTGCCCAAAGGACGCCCTTGATGAACCGCCTTCTGCCGACGCTGTGCCTGCTGCTTGCGAGCGTTGCCACACCCGCCTTCGCCCAGGCCTGGCCCAGCAAACCGATCCGCATCGTGCTGCAGTTTCCGCCCGGTGGCTCCACCGATTCGGTGGCCCGCATCCTGGCCCAGCCGCTGTCGGCGGCGCTTGGCCAGCCGGTGTTGGTGGAGAACCGGCCCGGTGCCGACGGCGCCATCGCCGCTGAACATGTGGCCCGGGCCGAGCCCGACGGCCACACCTTCTTCCTGGCCAGCAACACGCCGATGATGCAGGTTCCGCTGCTCAAGAAGAACCCGCCCTATGACCCGGTGAAGAGCTTCACCCCGGTCACGCTGGTCGGGCGTTATGTGTACGTGCTGGTCAGCTCACCGGCCCTGCCGGTCAACAACGTGGCCGAGTTGCTGGCCTATGCCCGTGCCAACCCGGGCAAGCTGGGCTACGGCAGCTACAGCGGCGTCACCAACCTGATGCACACCAGCCTGAAGACGGTGAAGGCCGACACCACCCTGGTGCCCTACAAGGGCGAGGCACCCACGGTGACCGACATCCTGGGCAACCATGTGCAGTTCACCTTTGCCACGCCGGCCAGCACGCTGGGCCACATCAAGGACGGCAAGCTGCGCGCCCTGGCGGTGCTGCTGCCGCAGCGCTCGGCCATGCTGCCGGGTGTGCCCACCGGTGCCGAGGCCGGCCTGCCACCATTCACCGCCGGCACCTGGGCAGCGCTGTTCGGGCCGGCCAAGCTGCCGTCCGAGATCAGCCAGCGCCTGAACCGCGAGCTGAACGCGGTGATGCAGCGCCCCGATGTGCGTGAGCGCATCGGCGCGCTGGGTTTCGACCTGGCCGGCTCCACGCCCGACGAGATGGCCAGCTTTCTGCAAGAGCAATTGCTGGCCTGGGGCAAGGCCTTCAAGGACGCCGGGATGGTGGCCGAATAGCCTGGCTCGTCAGGCCGCCGAGGCCCGCCGCTCGGCCGGCACCAATTGGTCGAGCGCGGCCTCGAGCCGGGCCACGGTGCCGGCCACATCGGCCAGCTTGTCCAGGCCGAACAGGCCGATGCGGAAGGTCTTGAAATCGGCCGGCTCGTCACACTGCAGCGGCACGCCGGCAGCAGTCTGCAGGCCCAGCGCGGCGAATGCCTTGCTGCTGTGCAGGCCGGCGTCGTCGGTGTAGCTCACCACCACGCCGGGCGCCTTGAAGCCGGGCGCGGCCACGCTCTTGAAGCCCTTCTTCTCCAGCGTGGCGCGCACCGCGTCACCCAGCGCCAACTGCTGCGCGCGCACCACATCGAAGCCGCGCGCGCGGGTTTCGAACATCACGTCGCGCACCTGGGTCAGCGCGTCGGTGGGCAAGGTGGCATGGTAGGCATGGCCGCCGGCCTCGTAGGTTTCCATGATCTGCAGCCACTTCTTCAGGTCGCAGGCAAAGCTGGAGCTGGTGGTGCTGTCGATGCGCTTGCGGGCCTCGTCGCCCAGCATCACCAAGCCGGCGCAGGGCGGGCCGCTCCAGCCTTTTTGCGGCGCACTGACCAGCACGTCCACACCGATGGCCGCCATGTCGAGCCACAGCGCGCCGCTGGCAATGCAGTCCAGCACAAACAGGCCGCCCACCGCATGCGTGGCGCTGGCCACCTGGCGCAAGTAGTCATCGGGCAGCAGCAGGCCGGCAGCGGTTTCCACATGCGGGGCAAACACCACATCGGGCCGCTCGGCGGCGATGGTGGCCAGCACCTCGGCAAGCGGCGCGGGGGCGAAGGCGCTCTGGTGCTGCTCAGCCACACGCCGGGCCTTCAGCACCGTGCTGCTCGCGGCGATCGCGCCCATCTCCAGGATCTGCGTCCAGCGGTAGCTGAACCAGCCGTTGCGGATCACCAGCGTCTTCTTGCCGCTGGCGAACTGGCGCGCCACGGCCTCCATGCCGAAGGTGCCGCTGCCCGGCACCACGATGGCCGAGCGCGCGCTGTACACATGCTTCAACAAGGCCGAGATGTCGCGCATCACGCCCTGGAACTTGGCTGACATGTGGTTCAACGCACGGTCGGTGTAGACCACTGAATATTCAAGCAGGCCGTCAGGGTCGACGGTGGGCAGCAGTGCGGGCATGGGTGTCTCCGGCGTGTGGTGGGCCCCTGCAGCCGGGTGCAGCCGCAAGGGGGAAACCAGCTTAGCACCGCCACTGTGGCGCTGCAGGGGCCGGCTGCGGCCTGCATTACCCTTGCCGGCATGGCCTTTGGAATCCTGTTTGCGCTGGCCGCCGGCCTGATGTGGGGGCTGGTGTTCATCGGCCCCTTGCTGTTGCCCGACTATCCGGCGGCGATGCAGTCGTTCGGCCGCTACCTGGCCTTTGGCTTGATCGCGCTGCCACTGGCCTGGGCCGACCGGCGCAGGCTGGCCGCGCTCACCCGCGCCGATTGGCTGGAGGCCGCCAAGCTCGGCCTGGTCGGCAACATCCTGTACTACCTGTTCCTGGCCAGCGCCATCTCGCGCGCCGGCGGACCGCTGCCCACCATGCTGATCGGCACGCTGCCGGTGGTCATCGCCATCAGCAGCAACCTGCGTGATGCGCGGCGTGACGGCCACTTGCCGTGGCGCAAGCTGCTGCCGTCGCTGCTGTTGATAACGGCGGGCATTGCCTGCGTCAACCAGGTCGAGCTGGACCATCTTCGCGCCGACCCCAAGGCGGACCCTGCGCGTTATGCGCTGGGCGCGCTGCTCACCCTGGGTGCAGTGGCCTGCTGGACCTGGTACCCGCTGCGCAATGCCGACTGGCTGCGCGCCCACCCCGACCGCAGCCCACGCGCCTGGGCCACGGCCCAGGGTGTGGCCACGCTGCCGCTGGCGCTGATCGGTTACCTGGGGTTCTGGGCCTGGACGGCGGCCAGCGGCAGCAGTTTTGCCATGCCGCTGGGCCCACGCCCGGCCGAATTCATCGGCCTGATGTTTGCCATCGGCCTGTTCGCCAGCTGGTTGGGCACGCTGTGCTGGAACGAGGCCAGCCAGCGCCTGCCCACCGCGCTGGCCGGGCAGTTGATCGTCTTCGAAACCCTGGCCGCGCTGGCTTATGCGCTGCTGCTGCGTGGCCAGCTGCCGCCGCTGCTGACGGGGCTGGGCGTGCTGCTGTTGGTCGCTGGCGTGGTGTGGGCGCTGCGGGTCAAGCCGCAGCCGCTGGCCGCCGGCGCCCACCCTGCTTGACCCCATGGAAGCGGCGCAGAACTGGCAAATCCTGCTGCTTGATCTGCACGCCACCACAAGAGTGCCGCATGGCACAAGACCTGGTCTCGCTGTTCATCTCTTACTCGCACAAAGACGAAGCGTTGCGCCAGGAGCTTGGCCCGTTTCTTGAGCACCTGAACGGCGAGCTGTTCGAAGAGGTGTGGCATGACCGCATGATCCCGGCGCGGCGCGCAGTGGGACGACGCGATCCTCGACCGGATCAACCGTGCTGACGTGATCGTGCTGCTGATGAGCCAGGACTTCATCGTCTCGAAGTACATCCGCGACAACGAGGTGCCTGCCGCGCTGGCACGCCATCGCGACGGCTCGGCGGTGGTGATCCCGGTGGTGCTGAGCGCCTACACCTGGGTCAACTCGCCGTTCGGCAAGGTGCAGAGCGCGCCGCGCGACATGCAGGATGTGATGTCCTGGCCCGACCGCAAGAAGGCCTGGAAGCTGGTGTCCGAAGAGATCCAGGCCGAGGCCATCCACCAGGCGGCGCAGGCCGCAGCGGTGGTGCAGGCGCCGCAGCCCGCACCGCCACCGCCGCCACCGCCGCCAGAGCCACCAGCGCCCGCGCCCGCCAAGGCAACAGCAACGGCTGCCGCACCGTCGGCGTCACGGCCCCAGCCACCAGCGCCAACACCGCCGTCTGATGCGCGGTCGCGTTCGCCGGGGCCAACGCCGCCGCGCCCGGCAGCACCACAGCAGACCGACTTCCGGGACGTGGTGCTGGCCGCGTTGCAGCGCGCCGGCAAGCACAGCGATTTCTTCGTCGCGCCCAACATCCCCGAGGCCAAGCGCAAGAACGCGTTCAAGGCCTGCGGCGTGCAGGGTGACGACCAGGTGCTGGGCCTGATCGACCTGACGGTGTTCGGCTCGGCCAGCGACGCCTGCATCTTCGGCCGCAAGCGCTTCTACTTTCACAACGACGGTGGCAACCCCAAGGACTTCGTGCTGCCCTATGCGTCGTTCGCCAACGGGGTGTTCGGCGTCGACAAGGCCGGCGGCATCGAGTTTGCCCGTGGCACGTCGTTGCACTGGACCTGCGGCTTCGACAGTGCTGCCGCCGTCGGCTTGTTCAAAGACCTGAGTCAGGCCGTGAAGCAGGCGCAGCGGCAAGACATCGAACGGCTGACGGCCCACCGCGTGCCGGGCTCGCTGCTGGTGTTGTACGCGGCATTGGGTGACGCCCGTGCCGACGTCTGCAACCTGCTGATCACCCAGGAGGGCGAGCTGATGCTGGCCGTGGAGGGCAACGACGACCTGCCCGAATCGCTGCGCCTGGGCCCCGACGCACAGCAGGGCCTGGTTGACACCCTCGACATGGTGGTGATGCAGCCGCCCGGTTGGACCCACGCGGTGTCGCTGGGCCCGATCGCCAGCGTGGGCAGCGAACGCCCGATGCTGGCGACGATGTACGTGCTGGCCTTGTTCGGCCTGCCGCACCATGAGCTGCAGGTGGGCTGGGACCAGATGTTGAAGAAGCGCTGAGCGCTGCCGGCGTTTCAGCCCGCGCTGGCGCGCAGCAAGTCCAGCGCCGCCAAACCGGCGCTGCCGGGCAGCACGCCCGCGTCCAGCGCCGCGCGCGGCACCTGCAGATGCTGGGCCAGCAGCGTGCGCTGCACCGCGCGCAGGTCGGTGGTGGCGCGCAGGTCACGGCCTTCAAAGCGTTGCGGCCTGGCCAGCCCAGGCCAGTCGGTGAGCACCCGGCCACCCCGCACCGCACCACCCAGCAAGAAGGCGGCACCACCGCTGCCGTGGTCAGTGCCGCCGGTGCCGTTGGGCGCCACTTCACGGCCGAATTCGGTGGCCACCAGCACGGCAGTGCGGCCCCAGGTGCCGTCGGCCTGCAGGCCATCACGCAGCGCGGCCAGCAGTGTGTCCAGCGTGCGCAGGTTGTTGGACAAGCCACTTTGCGCCAGCGCCTGGAAGGTGTGTGAATCCCAGCCACCCAACTCCAGCACCGCCACCTGGCTGCCACGCTGCAGGAAGTCTGCGGCCTTGCGCGCCAGCAGCACTGCATTGCCCCGGCCGCCTGCCATGCGGTCAGGGGTGTCAGCCATGCCAGGCTGGTCACGCAGGCCCCGTGCACGCGCCAGCGCCTGGGCCAGCGCCGGGTCTTGCTGGTACATCGCACCGAGCCGGGCCACCAGGTCGGCACCCGGCGTGGGCGCGGCCGACGGCGCCCAGGTGTCCACTGCTGCGGTGCCGCGCAGCACCAGCGGCACGGCAGTCTGCAAGGCCACGGCGCCACCGGCGGGCCGCGTGGCTGCCAGCGCCCGGCCCAGCCAGCCGGTGTCGAGCACATAGGGCTTGGCGCCGCCACTTTCCAGCAGTTGCTGGGCGTCGAAGTGCGAGCGCTCGTGGTACGGCAGGCCCACTGCATGCAGCACCAGCAATTCACCCTGGCCATACAGCGCGTGCAGTTGCGGCAGCAGCGGGTGCAGCGCAAACACGCTGTCCAGCGGCAATGGCGCACTGTCGAACCGGCCCAGCGCGCCGCGCGCGTCGGCAAACGCCGGGTCGCCGATGGCGGGCACGGCGGCCAACCCGTCCAGACCACCGCGCAGGATGACGAAGACAAAGCGGTTGGCGCTGTGGCTGGCGCCAGCGGCCAGGCTCAGCCGGGCCCATGGCGCCAGTGCCGATGCGGCGGATGCGGCCAGCGTGGCCTGCAGCAGTTGGCGGCGTTGCATGGTGCGATCCTTCAGCGGCGTTGGTGTTCGGGCGACAGCAGCAGCAGCGCCAAGGCCTGGCGGCCGTCGGCGGCGCGGTCAATCTGGCGCGCGCTGGCCTCGCTGAGCAGCGGGCCGAAGCTGGCGGCTGCCAGGGCGCGGGCGTCCACCTGGCTGCCCAGCCGGTCGGCCACACGGGTGGCCCATTCCACACGCTTCCACACCGCGTCGGGCCCCAGCCATTCATCGGCGCGGTCGGGCCAGCCGGCCGGTGACGGCGCAGCCTGCAGGCGCTGGCCGAGCTGTGCCACGGCGCCGTCGGCCAGGCGCAGCAGCGGTGAATCGGCCAGTTGCAGCAAGCGCAAGCTGCTGACCACGAACTCTTCGGGCGTCTTCAGCTTGGCCGGCGCCGGGGCCCAGACCTCAGGCGAGCGCAGCAACGTGCGATAGACGCTGGGCAGGTCACCGCCGCTCTGGCTGAAGCTGTTGGCCAGCCGCGCCACCAGCGCTGGCGGTGGCTCGTCACCGGCAAAGTGGCGCGCCAGCTTGGCCGCGATGAAGCGTGCCGTGCTGGGGTGCTGGGCCAGCTGCTGCAGCACGCCAGCCAGCGCCTCGGGCCCTTCGGCATGGCGCTGGCCCAGCACCGTCTTGGCGCCGGGCTGGTGCCAGGCGGGCTCGAAGCGGGCGGTGGCCGCGCCGGGCTCGGCCAAGGCTGCCGGGGGGCTGACGCGCCAGCCGGTGAGCAGGGCGGCCAGCGCCGTCACATCGGCCTGGCTGTAGCCGCCCCAGCCGCCATAGGCCGCGCCGCCGCCTGCGGCGCCCAGGGTGTGCAGCTCCAGCAGCTCACGCGCCAGGTTCTCGTTCAGGCCGGTGATGCGGGCCGCCGGCATGTCGGGCAGTGCGGCGCGCCGCGCCAGGCGCCGCACCAGCGGTGAATCGGGGCCGGCGGAGCGGTCATTGTCCAGGTAGCGCAGCATGCCGCCGTGTTGCACTGCGGCCTTGAGCAGGTCTTCAAAGCGGCCGGCGATGTGCG